>JBJHBX010000492.1:0-2812 GCA_050485725.1 Gemmatimonadales bacterium
CCTCCGCAGCGTCCTGCCCGGTGACGCGGTCTCCGAAGCGGCAGGTTCCGGGGGTTTCCCCCCTCGACCGCCCATCCATCTCCGGAGCGTGACCCCAGTATTGCACACGGGACTTCCGCGTGTCAAGGAAAAAATTCGTGGGGTATGCGAGCGCCCCCAAGGGGGCGTCCGACGAACTCGGCGTGGCGGCCCGTGGACGCCCCGAAGGGCGCGATCGCCGCAAAGGTGGGCCCTCCAAAGCTACGGCCGTCGCCCCGGCGACCCCCAGGGACGAAGGAGCCGCACGCAGGCTTCCCCGGAGGCGTCGCTTGCGGCGCGAGCTTCCCCAAGGGTACACGCACGCCGCAGGCGTTCCGAAAACACCGCACGTTTGCGGCGTCCGCGTCCTTCCCTGCGGCACGGAAGTGCCCGTGCGTCTCCGATTCCCCGACTGGGTCTCGGCCGCCTTGCCCGCCCCCGGCACCCTTCCTACGTTCGAGCTCGTTCCCACCCCGCGTCCCGATGCCCGGTTTCGGGTGTGGGCCCGGGCACCCGGACGAGCCAGGATGCAGTTCCACATCGTGAGGCGACATGGCGGGTTCGCGCGCTCGACGGAACGGAAGGCCGTGAGCAGCGCAGACCGCATCCGCCCCGGGGACCCGCTCGAGGAATGGCGGGAGCACATCCTCCTTCGCGTGCTCCGGTGGGGAACGCTCTTCCTCTTCCTTCCGTGGCTTCTCGGCACATGGGCGGCGCTCGACGCGGGAATGCACCTCCTCGCGGGGGTCACCACGGTGGCGTATCTCCTGCTCCTGTGCGTGGCCGCCGGACGGCGACTTGCCTTCCGGTTCCGGGCGGGACTGCTCCTCTTCGTATGCTGGGGGGTGGGGGTGGGCGTCCTCGTCCTGGTGGGCCCGCTGGGTGCCGGCATCGTCTGGCTTGCGGCGGTCCCGGTGCTCGCATGCTTCCTCTTCGGGCTCCGGGGCGCCGTGTGGGGCATCGCGACGGTCGCGCTCACCTGCGGCGCCCTGGCCGTGCTCGCCGGGTCGCCTGGCGGCCTCGGTCCGCCCGAGGGCGTGGGTCCCGGGATCCGCTACGACCTGCCGGCCTGGCTTGCGACCGCCGGTTCCGTGGTCGGCCTTGGCGCCCTCCTCTCACTCCCCTTCGCCGTGCTGCTTCGAAGAACTGCGGCCGCCCTCGAACACGAGCGGGTGGCGCGCGAGGCCTTCGAGGCCGAGGCGCTCCGCCGGCAGGCCCTCGAGACCCGCCTCGAGCAGGCCCGGCGGCTCGAGTCGCTGGGGACCTTCGCCGGTGGCATCGCGCACGACTTCAACAACCTGCTCGTTCCGATCCTGGGGGAGGCGGAGGAGCTCGCCCGGCGGCTCCCTCCCGAGTCGCCCGAAGCGGAGGCCGCGGGGGGAATCCTGGCGTCGGCCACCCGGGCCCGAGAGCTCGTGCGGAGCATTCTCGCCTTCAGTCGCGCGGAGGGGGATGCGGCTCCAGGGGGCGGTGCCTCGGAAGCGGTGTTCGGGAGCGCCGCTGCGACCCGGATCGGCGTCGTACTCGAAGAGGTCGGCACCCAGCTCCGGCGCAGCGTATCGAGCGGGATCGAGGTCGTCATCGAGGACCGGACCGCGGGGTTGGCAATTCCATCGGACGCACTGCGTCTGCACCAGCTCCTGATGAACCTGGCCACGAACGGCTGGCTCGCCATGGAGGAGGGGGGTGGGACCCTGCGGATCGGGGCGCGGCCCGTTCCGGATGCGGGAGGAGGCGAGACGGACACCCGGGTCGAACTCACCGTCGAGGACGAGGGGCTCGGAATGGACCCGGAAACGCTGAGGCGGGCCTTCGACCCCTTCTTCACCACCCGGCCCCCCGGAAAGGGCACGGGACTCGGCCTTTCGATGGTACATGGGATCGTCGGGATGCTGGGTGGGGAGATCCGGATCACGTCGGAGCCGGGGCGAGGCACCCGCGTCCAGGTCATCCTCCCCGCGGTGCAGATCCGTGAACCGGACCACGCGGGAAGCACGCAGAAAGCCGCGGCCCCGACGCCCCATTCATCCAGTACGGGGACGCTGCCTGCCGGCGAGGCTCCGGTCAGGGTCCTCGTCGTTGACGATGACCAGGCGGTGCGCGGGGTCACCGGCCGGTCCCTCGTCCGGCTCGGCTTCGATGTCGTCGATGCCGAGGGTGCAGATGCCGCGCTGGAGCGGCTCGCCGAAGCTGCAGCGAGCGATGCGCCGATCTCCGTCGTGCTCACCGACCTGACGATGCCGGGACTCGACGGGACCGCCCTGGCCCGGGAGATCCAGGCGCGCCACCCCGGCGTACGCGTCGTGCTCGTCACCGGAGACCTCGAAGCCGCCGGGGCAGGGGTTCCCCGGCCTGGAGCGCCGGGATCTCCGATCATGGCCCTCTTGCGGAAGCCGTACCAGTTCCGGGAGCTTGGAACCGTCATGGCCGGGGTGCTCGCGTCCTCGGACTGAGGCCTGCGCCTGGAAAGCGGAAGCCCTCCTCCCGGAACACGTCCCGGGAGGAGGGCTTCGTTCTGCCGGCGGTCGGAAGAGCCGGGTTCTTGCAGGAGCCGTCCACGTGCGGACGAATCGGCGCTTCCGTTGTACCTTCCCCCGCCGAATGGACTTCGACTCAGGGGACCCCCGGGCCTCGGGGGCACTCCAGTGGAGGCCGGCACCCTCTCCACCGCCGGGACGGACTCCTGATCCCGACCCGGTGTCACCTCCGCAGCGTCCTGCCCGGTGACGCGGTCTCCGAAGCGGCAGGTTCCGGGGGTTTCCCCCCTCGACCGCCCATCCATCTCCGGAGCGTG
>JBJHBX010000493.1:0-2811 GCA_050485725.1 Gemmatimonadales bacterium
GGAAGAGGGCGTGTCCTCGGTCACAGCCGGCGAACGCAGGCGCGTCGACGTACAGACCATCGAGGAACACGAGCTCTTCTCCGCCCCGTAAACGAATACGTATTCATGTTCGTTTTTGAGGCGCGCCGCGTCCGTCTTCGCCTCCTCTGCGAAGGCTGGGTGCCACCCGGGATGCTGCGGGAGGGGCCGAACGGGCAGGATCGGCGCAACAGGGAGGTCCAGCCCGGACGGATCGGAGCACGCAGTCCCCTCTCGGAAAAGCCAGAGCCGACGTCCGTCAGGATCGACCCCGCTGCTCACCCGGACCTGGTCAACGGGCCGAGCAGGGCGGAAGAGGCCTGCTCGTCGGCGCACTGATCGCCCCTGTACCGCGCTTGCTCATCGCGGCCTGCCGGGGCTCGAGCTATTCGAGCGGCATGGCCTCACGGAACTCTTCGCGGCGCTCAGCCATCCGGCCCGGCGCGCACGAACAGAAGGTTCCTGACCCGGCCGGCATCGAGGCGGAAGGAGGCGGGTCCGTCGTCGCGCATCTCGAAGTCCAACCAGTTGTTACCGGCTCGGAACCGGTGCTCGTCGATCCGCAGGAGGGTGACCTCAGGCGCGCCCGATGCCCGAAGGAGTCGAAGCTCTCCGTCGGCGAGGCGGATCCGCCAGGCCGCCCCGACCTCGGGGCTCTGCCAGGTGCCGGCGAAGCGTCCGGCGTCAGCCTGCCAGGTCCGACCCTGGTCGGCAGGGTCGGAAGCGGTCACCGGGTCGGGCGTGGCGTCCGGCGTCGTCTCCCCTCCGCCGGCCAGGTACCCCGGCTTCGGACCGAGCACCCCGCGGGCAACCCGCCGGGTCAGCGGGCCGGGATCGATGCTCCCGAGGTTGCAGAGCGCTGCCACGGCGAGCCCCTCGTCGGGGTAGCGGACGAAGTCGGCCCGGAATCCCATGAAGCTCCCGCCGTGCCCCACCGTCCTTCGCCCCTGGTCCTCGCCGTGAACGAGCCCGAAGGCATACGCCAGCGTGTCGCCGTTCGAGAGCACCCCGGGTGCGTGCATCAGGTCGAGGAAGTCGGCGCCGCCGACCTCACCGGTCTCGAGGTTCCGGTTCCAGGCCGCGAGGTCGTGGATCGTCGTGTAGAGCCCGCCCGCCCCCGACTTGTCGAAGTTGCCCAGGTAGGTCTGGCGGAAACCCGTCTCGCGGGCGCCTCCGTAGCTCATCGCGCGGCGGGGCACGACTCGCTCCCGGTCCTGGTGGAAGTGGGTGTCGCGCATGCCGAGCGGCCCGAAGAGGAGTGCGCGCGCCACATCATCGAGACGCTCCCCGGCCACGCGCTCGATCACGGTGGTGAGGAGGAAATACGCTCCGTTCGAGTACAGGTACGCGGAACCCGCCGGGAAATTCAGGTCGGTCTGGCGGGCGATCAGCTCGAGATACGCCTGGTCAGACCACGCATCCCCTGTGTTCCCGCCCGACAGCGTGATCAGCCCGTAGATGTCGCGCACCCCGGAGGTGTGGTGAACGAGCTGACGCACCGTGATCTCGGGATCGTAGGGCGGAAGCTCCGGGATGAAGCGCCGCACCTGGGCATCAAGGTCGAGCTCCCCTCGCAGGTGAAGGAGCGCCGCCACCGCCGCCGTGAACTGCTTCGAGACCGATCCCGCGTAGAAGACCGTCGACGGGTCGATGGGGATTCCCCAGTCGAGGTTCGCCTCGCCGTAGCCGCGGGCCAGCAGCACCTCTCCTCCGCGGTACACCCCCACCGCGCACCCCGGCGATCCGGCCGCATCCCAGGGAGCGAACACCGAGTCGGCCAGGGCGGCGTCCAGCGGCGCCTGGCCGGCGAGCGCCGGCGGGGCGGCGATGGCTGCGAAGGCCGCGATGGCCGCGAGGGGGAGGTGCCGGGCCATCCTGGACGAGGCGTTTCGAGGCGCCTGCAAGCCAGGTCGGACGCGGGGAAGCCAGGGGATAAAGGGTCGCATTCTCGATCTCCGGAGGGGGGAGACGACCGACCGGGAACTGCGACCAGTCCCCGGGGTCGACGAACCGGCGGGAGCGTTTCCCGTCCACGAGGCGGCACGACGCCCGCCCCGTCAAGGCGAGGAAGGGCTCCGGCCGAGGGGACCCCGAACGCCCCCCGTCGCGTACCAGCCCCATGGCCCTCGTTCCCCCTCGCCGCGGGGCGGCCTTCCGGACCGCCCTCGCCCCTGTTCTCGCCACCGCCCTGGCCTGGCCTGCACCGGCGGCGGCCCAGGACCCGGCGCCCCCGGCGGATCTCCCCCTCGTCGTGGTGGAGGCGGGGACCGATCGACCCCTTGCCGGCGCCATCGTTCGCATCCCCGAGCTGGAGCTCCGCCTGGCCACGAGCCCGGCGGGCCTCGTGGTCTTCCGCGGCATCCCCGCCGGACGACACGAGGTCGTCGTCGAGCAGTTCGGCTACCTGGCGGTGCGGGTCCCGGTCACGGTCCCCCGCTCGAGCCCCTTCCGCGTCGCGATCTCCCCGGCCCCCATCGAGCTCGAGGGGATCCTGGTCGAGACCGACAACGCGCTGGGACTTGGCGCCCGTCGTCGCGCGATCCCCATGCCCGTCGAGGTGCTCCGGACCGAGGACCTCGCCTCGGCGGGCCCCGGGATCACCGATGCCCTCGAGGCCCGTGGCGTGACCCTCGTGCCCTGCCCGCAGGCCATGACCGACGTGGGCGAGGAGGTCCCCTGGTGCACCCGGTTCGAGGGCCGGTGGGTCCAGCCGACCCTCTGCATCGACGAGCGCTGGCTTCCGGTGAACCCCTGGCAGTTGAACCGCTTCCAGCCCCGGGATCTCCATGCCCT
>JBJHBX010000494.1:0-2806 GCA_050485725.1 Gemmatimonadales bacterium
GCGCTCGTGTCCAGAACGCCCCGCTCGGAGCGGCGCGCGGCCGTCACGCGTCAGCCTGGAGTACCGCGTCGATATCGGACCGGAGCGCCTGCGGATCCACGGTGGGGAGTCCCCGCCACCGGGCGAGCAGGGCCTCGGCACTGAGCCCCCGGGCCGCCAGCGGGCGCAGCTCCGCCATGGCACGGCCAGAGCGGGTGACCGTCAACGTCTCGCCGCGGGCCACGCGCTCGAGCACGCGCCCCCCGTGGTTTCGCAGCTCTCGGATCGTCACCTTGTCCATGAAGGAAGTGTATCACGCGTGATACACATCGACAAGGTGGCTCATGCGAACCACGTGCCGCGCGGGTTTCGGCTCACTCATCGTTCCGGCCGGCAAGCTCCGCATCCCGGGCATGAAGCTTCTGCACGACGCGGTCGATCCAGGCCCTTCTGTCCACATGGGGCTGGACCCACACTCCCATATTGGACTTTACCCAATCCCGAGAGGCATGCGATGGCCATCCTTGCGGTCGACAAGCGCGGACGCAGCACCCTTCCCGAGAGCGTTCGTCGTGATCTCGGGATCGGGGACAAGGACACCAACTTCGTGATCCTCGAGAAGACGGACCGCGGCACCTACGAGCTCGTGCCGGCGGCGGTCGTTCCGAAGGACCAGCTCTGGTTTCATCATCCCGACATGGAACGCCGGGTTGGTGAGGCAGAGGCCGACTTCCGGGAGGGGCGCTCCGCGAGCACCTCCACCCTGGAGGAGGCGCAGGCCCACCTGGACCGCCTCAAGGGAGAGGGCTGAAGGCACCGTGGCTCGGAAACGGTCGTTCCTGGGCGCAGAGTGGTCGCGGCGCTGGGACAGGAGCTACCGGAAGCTGACCCTCGAACAGCAGAAGGGCGCCGACAGGGTCGTCATGGCCCTTTTGAAGCAACATCCCACGCCGGGGATGCGCGTCAAGCCAGTCGAGGCGGAGAAGCACTACAACGAGGCCCGGATCAACGATGGGGACCGGGTGATCGTCAGGGTTGAGGCCGGCAGGGTGTGGTTCGTGGACATCGTGGTGCACGACGACATCGGCCGGTACGGCAAGGAGCTCCAGGGCCTCTTCTGAGGCTGGGCCTGGACCCGGCGGCGCCGTCACGGGGAGTGGCCCCTGGCCTGCCCCGGGCGCGACAGGAGGCAACCCGCCCCATCAAGGAGCGCCCCCACGCGTCAACATGAGAAAAGCACGCGGGGACAGGATCGGAATGGGTGACTCCTCACCGATATCGAGGAGATCCTTGTCGCCGGTAACGAGGATCTGGACGCCCACAGCGATCGCATCGGCCAGGATCCTCGCGTCGTCGGGGTCGCGGACCGCGACCGGAGACGGCTCCGGCGATGCGGGAGCCCGTTCGCATCGATCAAGCACCGCCGCGACGGAGTCGAGCGCCTCCGGGGAAAGCCTGATTTTCGCGGACAGGATCCGGAGTGCCTCTTCCCGCACGACGTCCGGAACCACCATGTGATGCTCGCTCAGGACATGTGCCAGGACGTCGGAGCAAAGCCCACGAGCTGCGAACGCCGCGACGAGGACATTGGAATCGAGGCAGACCCGGATCACGACATGAGCTTGAAGACGTCCTCATCGGTGAAGACTCCCTGTGCTTCCGCGAAGGGAATCACCTGCCGTCGAGCCTCCTCGAAGAGGCGGAGCGTCAACTGGCGCCGAAGCGCATCGCGTACCACCTCGCTACGGGACTGCCCCGTCTTGCGGCACACCTCGTCGAGCAGCTCCTCGAGCTGCGGGTCCAGGCGGATCGTCACGGCTGCGGTCTTCATGTCGTACAATGTAGTACGGCACCTCGAGGATTCCAAGCTCCGGATTCAGGCAGGCCCCCCGCGTCCGGGCCATTTCCACAGGCCCCCCGGCCGGCCTCACTCCCCCCACCCGATCTCCTCCTCGAACCGCCGCTCGAGTTCGGGGTTCAGCCCGCGGCACCCGGCGGCGACGGCCCTGGCCCACGCCAGGTACACGTCCCGACGCTCCGCATCCCAGCTCACCGGCGGATTCGCGACCACGTCGCTCCCGTTCGCGATCAGGTCGGCCAGCTTCACGAGGCGCGCCCGCTCCGACTTGTGGGGCGTCCGCTCCACCTGGAGCTGCTTCCGCACCTCCTTCGGAAGCGACTTGTCGTCCGAGACCTCCTCCACCACGGAGCACACCGCTTCCCCGAAGGCCTCCCGGATCTCGCGGGGCTCCGTCTCGGTGTCCTCGATCACGTCGTGCAGAATGGCGGCGATGAGCGTGGTGCGGTCCGTCACACCCGCCGCCGCCAGGGCCTCGGCCACGGCAATGGGGTGGTTGATGTAGGGAGATGCGTCCGCGTCCTTCCTTCGCTGCATGCGGTGGCGGTCCGCCGCGAAGTGCACGGCCCGGAGAATGGCGTGCTCGATGGAATCATGTTTCATGGCAATTGTTTGCCTCGCTTGAGTCTGAACGGTCGATTGATACGTTTCACGAATCGATATGCGGTCATTGATTCGCCCTGACACGCATCGCAGGAAACGGGAGTCGGGCCCCCGTGACCCGGCCGACGTTCGCAAGGGTGTGCGACATGGCGCACCGGGACGCCCGGGCCGCGTACCCCCCACCGCTGGCCTTTCTCCCCTCTCCCGCGTAGCCTCCCTGTGCCGAGGGTCCGGGCCCGCTTCACCCCCGTGTCGCACCCCTTCGGTATTCATTCGGGCACCTTCCTCCACCCCGGAACCCATGCCCATGCCCACGCCCCCACCCAAGCCACCCGCGCCCGACAGGACCCAGCGGCTCCTGGACCT
>JBJHBX010000495.1:0-2804 GCA_050485725.1 Gemmatimonadales bacterium
ACCGCCAGGATGATCAGCACGCCCACGCCGGTGGGAAGGTATTCGGTGATGAGCGTCGGAAAGGCCGCGTCCGGGGTCTCGATGGCGAGCCCCGCGCCGACGAGCGCCACCGCGGTGGCGCCTCCGAGGATCACGAGGAGCGAGTAGAAGATCGAGAGGATGACCCCCGCCGCGGCAATGTGGATCTTGGCGGTCCGCACGTCGCGGGTGGCGGCGATCCGGATGAGCATGTCCTGTTCGGTCAGGATCGTGCCGAAGAACGCGAGGATCATGGCGGCCACGTACAGCAGGGTGACCGTTCCCCCGCCGGTCGGATGAACCAGGGCGGGATCGAGCTCCCCGAAGCGGAGGCTGATCTCCGAGATCCCCCCCAGGTGCACGACCATGTAGGCGAGTGCCAGCACCACCGCCAGGCACATGAGGATGCCCTGGAGGAGATCGGTCCAGGCCACGCTCACGAGTCCGCCCAGCACGGTGTAGACGATGAAGACCGCACCGATCACCCAGACCATGTACTCGTAGGGGACCCCCGTGATCGCCGTCACGAGAAGCCCGGCCCCCACGAGCTGCATGATCAGGTACATCCACCCGCTGACAAGGAGGACCGAGCCCGCGAGCGGCCTCGCCATTTCGTAGCCGGTGACCCGGGCCACGAGATCCGGGAAGGTGAGAACGTTCAGGCGTCGTACCGTGCCCACCACCATGTACAGGGCCGCCAGCCCCAGCATCAGCCCGAAGATGGTGTGGGTCATCAGCGAATAGCCTCCGACGTACACCGCCCCGATGAAGCCGATCACGCTCACCGAGCTGACGAAGTTCGCGACCAGGGACCAGGTGGCGAGGACCGGGCCCATGTCCTGGCCGAAGACCCAGAAGTCCATCACGTCCTTCGTCCGACGAAACGCCCAGATCCCGATGGAGAGGACGACGAGGAGGTAGACGATGAAGGTGCCCAGGTAGTAGGGGTTCACCTCAGCCATGGTCGTCTCCTTCGGTGGCCTGCCGACCCCGGTCCTTCTTCCCGCGCGTCACGGGACGTTCGGTGTCGGTCGTGCGCTCCCCCGGGTCCCGCACACCGATCGGGGTCTCCTCGTCGGGGAAGGGCCGTCCCAGGAAGATGTGCACGATCAGGTAGTGGATCGCCCCGAGGCTTCCGGCGAGGATCGTCGCCACGAAGACCAGGAACATCGGGGTCGGCATGCCGAGGGTCGTCATGCGCGCTCCGGGTTGGAGGATGGCGGTCGAAATGCGGGGTCCGGGGTCCAGGGTCCGCACCGGGTCCAGGGGGCGCGCGGACCGACCTTCGCCGCGTGCGCCCCTCGCACGGTGGTGCGCCGCCCCGGGACGTGCCACCCCGGTGCTGCCACGCCTCCGGACGAACGGCATACTGTATACGGCCCTGTCGGGCGAATCATAGGTTCCCGTGGCAGGCGCCGCAACAAGAGCGGCGCGCGGAAACGTCTCCACGCGGTCCGGCATGTCCGGCGACGGATGCCCGCACGGATCCCGGGCACGGCCATCAGGTTACGAGGAGCTCCCGGAGATCCGTCCCCCTCGGCGTTCCCCCCCACTGCCCCGCCCGCCATGGCCTCGTCATCCCCCCCCCGAAGCCCCAGGAAGGTCGGCCTTCCGTCCACGGCCCTCGCCGCCGCGCTGACTGGCGCACTGGCCGCTGCCGTCCTGGCCCTCCTTCCCGCCCGCGCGGCAGCGCAGGATCGCGAGGCGCGAACCGTCGCCCCCTCCGGGGTCCGGGCCACCTGGAGTCCGCTGGGACAGGGAGACGAACCCGCCCACGATGCCCTGAACGATGCGCTCCGTTCGGCGGAGCGGGACCACCTGCGCCGGGTGGGTGCATGGGGACTCGCGAACGCCGCGGGTGGCTTGGCCCTGGCACTCGCCTCGGACCGTGACACCGACCCGGTGCGCCACGGCTTCGCGGTCCAGAGCGCCGGATGGGGACTCGTGAACACGGGGATCGCGGCGGCGGGGCTCACCTTCGGCGGAAGGGGCGACGGCCCCGGGACTCCGGGAGAGGCGCTGGCCGCGGAGTCGCGCTGGGGCCAGATCCTGGTGCTCAACCTTGGGCTGAACGCCGGCTACATGATGGCGGGCGGCGCACTCGCATGGGCGGGTGGCCGCGGGATCGACCGCGGCGACGAACTCCGGGGCCACGGCATGGCCGTCATTGTCCAGGGGCTGGGGCTCCTCGTGCTCGACGGCGTGGCGTGGCTCGGGCACCGCGACCGGGTGCGGGCGTTCGCGGAGCTGATGGATGCGGCCCTGGAGGGCGCGGAACTCAGCGCAGGGCCCTCGGAAGATGGCGGCCTCTCGGTCAGGATCCGCATGTCCCGCTGAGCCCGGGAGCGGGTTGCCTGGACCGCCCCCCGCTCAGCGCCGCAGCACGGAGCGCTCGATGGGGGCCTGGATCACGAGCTCCAGCACCTCGCCCGCGCCGACCGCCACCGGCGGCATCGAGTGCCGGTTTCCGGAGAAGGGCTCGAGCTGGATCGTCAGACGGTCGAAGTCGGGCCAGGCAAAGGTGAATCGCTGGTTCGACCGACTCGAGACCCGACCCAGTTCCCTGTTCAGCTCGCTTCCGCGAACCCGGATCACGACCTCCTCGTTCAGCAGGTTCTGTACTTCCATCGTGAGCACGCCCGCCCCCTGGGTGCGTCCCCCGAAGGGATCCTCGTCGTCGAGGGTGGCCATGGCGCCGCAGCCGGCCACGATGGTGGCCAGGGCCGCGACGACAACCGAAGCCAGGATGCCGGCAGGGCCGATGGAGGAGTGGGAATGGCTGCGGA
>JBJHBX010000496.1:0-2797 GCA_050485725.1 Gemmatimonadales bacterium
GGACACGGGCGCCCAGCGCGGCGCCCTCGAGCACGTAGATCGCTCCCGGGAGGGCCTCGGGATCCTCGGCAGCCAGGACCCGGATGCGGTGGGCCATGAGCTGGGCCCGGACCCTCGCCACCGGCGCATGGCCCTCGGGGGCCGGGGGCCCCGGGGGCCGTGTCGGCCGCGGTGCGGGGGCGCTCAGCGCCGCCGCCGCCGCGTCGTGCGCCAGTTCCCCGATGGGAAGCGCTGGCGCCTCCCCGGGGAGAAGCTCGTCCAGGGCCTCGTACACGATGAGGAGCGCCTCCAGGTATCCGGCCCAGGCCTGCGGGTCGACCTGGCCACGCGCCAGCCCGGCGAAGAAGGGGAGGGCCTCGAGCGCCCGATGGCGGGCGTCGGTGGCTCGCCGGATTCGCGCGCGAAGCGGCGGCTCGGGGGCCGCCGGGGTCGGGAGGGCGTCCATCCGGAGCATCCTCGGGGCGTGCCGGGGTCGCCGTCAAGCGACGCCGCCCGCCTCCGGACGGTCGCGGGTCGTCTCCGGCCGGTCGCCCCACTGGACCGCATCCCCCGGTTGCGGCGATACTTGGGGTCCGTCCATGCGCTTCGCATCCCCGAAGGAGACTCCCGTGCCCAGCGGAACCGGCGGCCTTGATTCCATCTTCCTCGAAGACCTGACCTGGACCCAGGTCGAGCTCGCCCTCACACGGGGCATGACGGGGGTCGTGGTGCCCCTGGGGGCGGTGGAGCAGCACGGTCCCCATCTCCCCCTTTCCGCCGACGCCGACCGGGCCATCGCCCTGGCCATGCGCGTTGCGCAGAGGCTCGGTGACTCCCTGGTGGCCCCGGCGCTCCGCGTGGGTTGTTCGGAGCTTCACATGGGCTACGCCGGAACGGTCTCACTTCGGCCGGAGACCCTCGAGGCCATCTGCACCGACTACGTGGCGAGCCTGGCCAGGCACGGCTTCCGCGACATTCTCTTCCTGTCGGGCCACGGCGGGAACTTCCGGCCGCTCCAGCAGATGCTTCCCCGGCTCAGGGCGGCCGCCGAGCGCGTGAACCCCGAGTGCCGGGTCGACGCATACACCGACCTGGTCGAGCTGATCTCGGTGGCCCGGTGGGTCGTCGAGGAGGAAACCGGAATGGGCGCCCGCGTGGGCGGCCACGCCGACATCGCCGAGTCCTCCGAAATGCTCTTCCTTCGCCCCGAGTTCGTGCACCGGGAGCTGGCCGAAGAGGGCACGCTCGGGGAGTTCGATGCGGAGGAGCTCGACAGGATCATGACCCGGGGATTCCGGGCCGTGACCCGGAACGGGGTCCTGGGTGACGCGCGGGGGATGAGCGCCGAGCTCGGGGAGAAGCTCCTCGACGCCACGGCCAGGGTCATCGCGAGGGAGTTCCTCGAGGAAGAGGCGGGAGAGGAGTCGGAAGCCGGTCCCACCGACCTCGCGGATTCGGCCGACGCGACCCGCTGACCGCCCGTGATCGGGCTGGTTCAGCTCTACCTGGTGGCGGTGGCCATCAGCCTGGACACCTTCGCGGCCTCCCTCGCGCTCGGAACCCGGACCCCGCCGTCGGGCTGGCTTCGCGTGGCCGTGGCGTTCGGTGCGTCGGGCGGCCTCTTCCCGGTGGTGGGCATGTGGGTCGGGCTGCTGGCGTCCGGGGTCATGGCGCAGCTGGCGGGCGGACTCGGTGCCCTGGTCCTGGCCGGGCTGGGAGGGTGGTTCCTGCACGGGGCCATCGGCGGCGGCGGGCCGCTGAAGGGTCCGGTGCCCCTGGAGGATGAACCGGGTCCGGTGGATCCGCACGCTCCGGTGCATCCGCTTTCGCCGGCCCACGCCCCTCCGCCGCCCTACGAGCCGCCGGAGGTGCAGGCTCCTGGAACGCCTCCGGACCTCCTGGTGGGGAGACCGCCGGCCGAGGCGATCCCGCTGCGGCGGCCCGGCATCCCCGCCGAGCTTCCGCTGGGGGGGCTCGTGCTGCTCGCCATGGGACTCAGTTCGGACAACCTCCTCGTGGGCCTCGGCCTCGGCCTGCAGGGTGGAACCACCGTGCTCCTGGGGCTCCTGACGGCGTTTTCGGTCTTCTGCGCGACCCTCACCGGGCTCTGGCTCGGAAGGCTCAAGCAGCTCTGGTTCGGGCGGGCCGCCGAGGCCCTCGCCGGCGTGCTCCTGATCGGGCTCGCGGTCTACCTGCTCCTGGCAGGAGGGTGAAGGCGCGGGTGCCCGGAAGGTGGGAGCCCGCCGGAGCATGTTTGACAGCGGGGCTGCTGGAACGGAATGTTTCAAAGTGATCCCGCGTCTCCCGTGCGCAGCGGGTCGTTGCAGACCCCCGCGATCGCGGGGCTTCCCAGTCCCCGGGGAGGGAGTGATGTCGGACCAGGACGTGGAGGACCCGGTACCGGAGAGGACTTCCGGCCCCGACGGCACTCCGCTGATCGATGGATCCCGGGAGCTCGGGCCGTACAAGCTGCTGTCGGTGCTCGGGGAAGGGGGAATGGGCGTCGTCTACCTGGCCGACCAGGCCGCGCCCCTCCGTCGGCGTGTCGCGATCAAGGTCCTGAAGACCGGCATGGACACGGAGCAGGTCGTGGCCCGCTTCGAGTCGGAGCGCCAGGCGCTGGCGGTCATGGATCACCCCGGCATCGCCCGCGTGTACGACAGCGGGGTGACCCGGTCGGGGCGTCCCTACTTCGTCATGGAGGCGGTGCAGGGCACCCCCATCACCGACTACGCCGACACCCATCGGCTCTCGACGTCGGCCCGGCTCCGGCTCTTCATGGACGTCTGCGCGGCGGTGCAGCACGCGCACATGAAGG
>JBJHBX010000497.1:0-2794 GCA_050485725.1 Gemmatimonadales bacterium
GACCCTGATCCTTTCGACCCGGCGGGAAGGGGACCAGGTGGTGCTTGCGGTGGCGGACACCGGCGTCGGCATGTCGCGCGAGGTCCGGGAGCGGGCCTTCGAGCCCTTCTTCACGACCCGGGAGCAAAGGGACGGGGCCGGACTGGGGCTCGCCAACGTCTACGGGACGATCCTCCAGAGCGGCGGCTCGGTCGAGCTCGACTCGAAGCCCGGGGCAGGTACCACCGTCACGATCCGCCTCCCGGTGGGCTCCACCGAGGCCTGGCAGGGCGGGTCCGAGGTCTCCCCGTCGCGGCGGACCCCCGGGCGAACTTCCCGGCGTCCCCCCGGGTAGCCTCCCATCGCGCTCCCGGCCCCGGCCCCCCTTCGCCCGTTCCCCGACGCCCCGCCGTGCACCGAATCCGCATCGCTCTCGCAGCCGCCCTGGTCCTTCCCCTGGCCACCGCCTGCGGAGACGACCGGGACACCCTGGTCGTCTACACGCCCCATGGACGCGACATGCTCGCCCACTTCGGCGCGGCCTTCGAGGAGGCGAACCCGGGGGTCCGCATCGAATGGCTCGACATGGGCTCGCAGGAGGTGCTGGACCGCCTCCGTTCGGAGCGGGCGAACCCCCAGGCCGACGTCTGGTGGGGCGCCCCGGCGGAGATCTTCGCCGCCGGCGCCGACGACGGCCTCCTGGAGCCCTTCCGCCCGAGCTGGGCCGAGCACCTTCCCCCCGAGGGCCGGGACCGCGAAGACCGATGGTTCGCCACCTACCTGACCCCGGAGGTCATCGCCTACAACTCGGCGGCCCTGACCCGTGACGAGGCCCCCCAGGAGTGGGACGACGTCCTGGACCCCCGGTGGCGGGACCAGGTCCTGATCCGGGAGCCGCTGGCCTCGGGAACCATGCGCGCCATCTTCTCGAGCATCATCTACCGGGAATCCGAGGGCACGGGGGACCCGACCGCGGGCTACGAGTGGCTCCTTCGCCTCGACGCGCAGACGAAGGAGTACGTGCTGAACCCCACCCTCCTCTACCAGAAGCTCGCCCGCCAGGAGGGGCTCGTGACGCTCTGGGCCATGCCCGACATCGAGCACCTGCAGGCCACCACCGACTATCCGATCGAGTACGTGATTCCGGCGAGCGGTACCCCGGTGGTCATCGACGGCATCGCGGTGGTGCGCGGCACGCGGAACCCGGAGCTCGCCCGCGCCTTCGTCGAGTTCGCCGGGGGGGAAGAGGCCATCGTGACCGCCGCCGAGCGCTTCTTCCGCATCCCCGCCCGCACCGACATCGACCCGGCCCTCTACCCGGAGTGGCTCAGGGAGGCGCTCGAGATCATCCGCCCCATGGAGGTCGATGCGGAGCTCCTCCGCGAACGGACTCCCGAGTGGATGCGCTACTGGGACTCGAACATCCGCAGGCGCGGGCGGGCGGCGGGCTTCTGATGCCGGAACGGGGAGCCGGCGTGCCCCTCGCGGCCCTCGACGGGGTCACCCGCCGTTTCGGCGAGGTCACCGCGGTGGACGCCCTCTCGCTGGCCCTCGAGCCCGGCGAGTTCGTGACGCTGCTCGGCCCCTCGGGGTGCGGGAAGACCACCGCGCTCCGCCTCCTGGCCGGCTTCGAACAGGCTGACGGAGGGCGCATCCTCTTCCGGGGCGACGACATCACCGGCTGGACCCCGCAGCGCCGGGGCTTCGGCATGGTCTTCCAGAACTACGCCCTCTTCCCGCACCTGGACGTCTTCGAGAACGTGGCCTTCGGGCTTCGGAGCCGGAAGGCCCCGGCCACGCAGATCGAGGGGAGGGTCGAGGCGGCGCTCGCCCGGGTGGACCTGGCCGGCTACGGCCGGCGGGCCGTCCAGGCGCTTTCGGGGGGGCAGCAGCAGCGGGTCGCGCTGGCCCGGGCCCTGGCCATCGAGCCCCCCCTCCTCCTCCTCGACGAACCCCTCTCGAACCTGGACCAGGCGCTCCGCGTCCGTACCCGCTCCGAGATCCGCGCGCTGGTCCGGGAGCTCGGAATCACGGCGCTCTTCGTGACGCATGACCAGGAGGAGGCCTTCGCCCTCTCGGACCGGATCGCGGTGATGAACGCGGGCCGCCTGCGCCAGCTGGGACCGCCGCGGGAGCTCTACGATCACCCGGCGGACCGCTTCGTGGCCGGTTTCGTCGGGCGGGTGAACGAACTTCCGGTGGGGGTGGAGGAGGATGCGGTGGTTCTGCCCGGCGGCGTGCGCTGGCCCCTTCCGGCCGGAGCCACCCGCGGGGCGGGTCCCGCCCCCGCGGCGGGGCCACAGGGGCGGGGTGCGGCGCTCCTGCTCCTCCGGCCGGAGACGATCCGGATCGGGGCCGCCGGCGCCGGGAACGGCGAAGGCCGGCTTCGGGGCACCCCCCTCCCGGGCCAGGTGGTGGACCGGCGCTTCGGCGGGGCGGTCACCACCTGGCGGGTCCGGGTGGAAGGGGTGGCCGAGCCGCTCGAGGTGATCGCGCCCTCGGTGGAGGACGCGGCCCCGGACTCGGCCCCGGACGCCGCCCCGGCCCCCACCCAGCCCCGGATCGGAGACCGGGTGGAGCTCTTCCCCAGGCGCCCCGGCGTGGGCTACCTCTTCTCCGCCGAGACCCCGTCCTGACGTCCGCTCGCGACGGACGAACCCGATCGACGACCCACGACCGCCGAACCCGACCGACCGACACCCCTGTCCCGTGACCGCCGCAAGGAGCCTCGCGCCATGAATCCCTTCCGACCCCGCCGCCCTGACCTTGCCCGGGTTCCCCTCCTCGCGGCCGGGCTCCTTCTCGTGGCCGCGGG
>JBJHBX010000498.1:0-2789 GCA_050485725.1 Gemmatimonadales bacterium
GCGGATGCGGCCTCGCCCGAAGAGGCCGAGGTGCTCGCCGTGCTCGACCGCCTCTTCCACGGAATGCGGATGCGGGATGCCTCGATCCTGGAGGAGGTCTTCCACCCCGAGGCGCGGATGCTGGTGGCGCCGCCCGGGGGCGCCGCGCCCGTACCCGTTCCGGTCCGATCGACCGAGAGCTTCATCGCCTCGGTCGGGGCCTCGATGGAACCCCTCCACGAGCCCTACTTCAACCCCGAGGTCCGCATCGACGGGCACCTGGCCACGGTCTGGACCTTCTACCACATCTACCGGGGCGAAACCTTCGTCCACTGCGGCTACGACTCCTTCGACCTGGTCCGGACCCCCGACGGCTGGAAGCTCGTCTTCCTGGCCTACACGACGCGCACCGAAGGGTGCGAGGGGGGACGGTAGCGCCCACATCGCCGTGGGCCCGGCGGAACGCGCCCTCGACCACGCGGAGAACCGTTCACCTCCATTCCCTCAACGAACACCTTTCAGCTCCGGGACCAGGAGCGTGTGCATCTCGGACATGCGCCGGTCGCAGGAGCAGAGAGGGACCCCCCGGGCCAGGCTGTGCGCGGCGAGCAGGCGGTCGAAGGGGTCCCGGGTCCACCCGAGAGGCAGGGCCCGTGACACCAGCGTCGTCAGTGGAATCTCGTCGATGACGAACCGGGGGTCCGTCCCCACCGCCTCCTGCAGCGCAGGGCCGTCCACCTTCAGTCGGCCCACTTCCGAGAGGAACGCCAGCTCCAGGAACGAGACGGCGGACACCCCCCAGGGCCGGTAGCCGTCGAGCCAGGGGTACGCCTCGATCCGGGGAAGCTGGAGAAGGGTCCAGATCAGGAAGTGGGTGTCGAGAAGGAGCTTCACCCTTCCGGGTCTCCGCCATCGACGAGGTCCAGCTCGGCTTCCTCCCCGCTCCAGCGCCACCCCCAGGTATGCGCGCGCCCTGCGTCGGGCACGCTGAGGAGCTCCTCGTAGGCGGGAATCCCGGTCGGGGGTGCCTCCTCGCGGACCAGGAGCACGCGCGTGCCATGCCGATCGATGGCCACGGCCTCTCCTGCCGCCACCTCGTCGAGGAGGCGGAACCAGTGCTTCCGGGCTTCGCTGGCGGTGACCTTCTTCATGTGTACAACGTACAAGTCACGGGCGCCGCGTGCAAGGACCCGCCGGGCGAGCCTGCATACCCCCCGCCTGACCCGGGCCTTGACATGGGGAATCGTCGAACCGATATATAGATCACCAATACATCGAGCGCCTTTACTTCGAGAGGGAGAGATGACCGAAGCTTCGGTGGATGTGCAGGCGCTGGCCCGGGGCATCAACGAGGTGCTGGTCCTCGCCACCCTCCGCGAGGAGCGGAAGCACGGCTACCAGATCGCGCTCGACGTGGAGCGGGAGAGCGGTGGCCGTTTCGTGCTTCAGCACGGCACCCTCTACCCGGTGCTCCATCGCCTGGAGAAGGAGGGGTACATCTCCGGGGAATGGTCCGAGGGCGATGGACGGCGGAAGAAGCTCTATCGGCTCACGCGTACCGGGCGGAAGCGCCTGGAGGGCGAAGCACGGCAGATCACCGGCGTCCTCGACTCCCTGGCGGCGCTCCTTGCCGGACCGGACCATGCCCCGGCCTGACCCTGCGGCCCCTGGCCCCTCGCTGGCCTCGGCGGCCGAGCGGATCCGCGAACTCCCGCATCCCGCGCGAACGCGCATCCTGCTGGAGCTGGCCGGCGACGTGGAGGCGCTCCGCGAGGCGTTCCGCCGCGATGGCCTTCCCGATGCGGAGGCCGCAGCCCGGGCGCGGGCCAGGGTCGTCCCCTCGGGACCGGTGCTCGATGCCCTCGTGGCCATGCACCGCCCTCTCTATCAGCGACTGACGGCGCCCATTCCCCCGTCGGCACTCAGGCGGTGGGAACAAGGCTTCCTCCTCGCGGCGACGCTGGGCGTGCTGGCTGCGGGGGTCGGCTTCCTGGCGCAGGCCGGCCTCCTCGCTGGCCCGTCGCCCTTCCTGTGGGGCGTCCTGGCGCTGGCTGCGGCCATCGCCGCGCTGGTCATCGGCAAGGCGTTCCAGCTCTTCGTTCGAAGAGACGCCCGGATCGAGACGCTGGAGCGGGAGCTGGGGCTGATCCTCGGGATGTCGCTCGCGGCGCTCCTCGTGGCCGGGGCCGGATGCATCACCGGGCTCTGGCAGCTCGCCGCGGCCATGGAGGCCGGAGTCCAGGACCCCTTCTCGAGCCTGGTGGGCTGGTTCCGAAGAGACACGGTGCTCCTCGGCACGGGACTGCTCACCGCCCTGGCCGGAGGGCTCGCCTGGTTCCTGGTCGCGCAGGCCGCGGCGGCGGTCCGGGCCGGTGACCAGGAGGTATCGAGATCACTCGAAGGGGATCACGACCCGACGGGCGAAGTCCTGCCCGGCACGCACGCACACTGACCCAGGAGGTGCAGCATGATGATGGAAAGGATGGCAGAGCACGCCTCGAGCATGGCGGACGAAGTCGTGGTGGTCGCGCCCGCGCCGCAGGGGGCCGGGGGACAGGCGCTCGAGTTCTTCTCGGGTGGGATCATGATGGTTCCGATCGCGCTTTCCGCGCTGGTGGTGCTCGGGCTTTCGGCGTGGTCGGTCCACCGGCTCTGGGGAGGAACGAGGCGGGTCGATGCGCGCGTGGAAGCGGGCGTGGACGGCATCCTCTTCTGGGGCGGGTTCGCGCTGCTCCTCGGGGTGCTCGGCACCGTGGTGGGGGTCGCCGTGGCGGCACAGGCCATCGAAATGGTGGGGGAGGTGCACCCGA
>JBJHBX010000499.1:0-2788 GCA_050485725.1 Gemmatimonadales bacterium
TCTCCGGCAGACATCCGGCGCTTCCCGGCGGGCTGCACCTCGTCGAAGGCCACCGCGCCCCCCGCGCCGGTTGCGAAGACGGCGGGCTCGCCGATCAGCGCCCCCGCCTCGGCACCCGCGGATCCCTCGGGGCGATCCACCACCCGGGGCCGGAAGAGCTTGAGCGGCGCCCCCTCGAACTCGGTCCAGGCCCCCGGCACCGCGTCCATTCCCCGCACGAGGTCCGCAACCTGCTGCGGCGGGCGCGTCCAGTCGACCCGTGCCGTGTCCCGGTCGATGCGCGGCGCGTAGGTGGCGAGCGCGTGCTCCTGTTCGCGGGGCTCGAGCTCGTCAAGGAGCGCCAGCGTTTCGAGGAGCGCCTCCGCGCCGAGTTCTGAAAGGCGAAGGCCCAGCCCCGAGAGCGTGTCGTCGGGGGCGATGGGGATCCGCCGCTGGAGCAGGATCGGCCCCTCGTCCATTCCCGCCGTCATCCGCATCAGCGTGACCCCGGTCTCGGTGTGCCCGCGCACGATGGCCCAGTGGATCGGGGCGGCGCCACGCAGCTCGGGCAGGAGAGAGGCATGGATGTTCACCGATCCCCGCGCCGGCAGCTCGAGCACCTCGGGCCGCAGGATGTGCCCGTAGGCGACCACCACCGAGATCTCGGGGGCCAGCGCACGCAGCTCCTCGAGGAACGGCTCGCCCCGGGGGCGCTCCGGGGTCAGCACAGGGATTCCCTCCTCCAGCGCCAGCGCCTTCACCGGCGAGGGGCGGAGCTTCCTTCCCCGCCCCGCCGGCCGATCAGGCTGCGTGACCACCCCGACCACGTCGTGTCCTTCGCCCAGGAGTGCCCGGAGCGCGGGGACCGCGAAGTCGGGCGTGCCCCAGAACACGATCCGCATCACTCCTCCTGGAGCCTGCGATACTTCGTCAGCAGCATCCGGCGCTTGAGGGGCGACAGGTGGTCGATGAAGAGAACCCCGTCCAGGTGGTCGATCTCGTGCTGGAGCGCGCGCCCCAGGAGTGCTTCGGCGGTGACCTCGATCGGTTCGCCCTCGACGTCGAACCCCCGCACCGTGCCCCGCGACGGCCGTCCCACGACCTCGCTCACACCGGGAATGCTGAGGCATCCCTCGGGCGCGGAATCGACCTCGCTCGAGGCCTCGACCACCTCGGGGTTCACGAGGGCGAAGCGCGAGTTCCTCCCCCCGCCGTCACGCCTCGCATCCACGACCAGTACCCGCTTCGAGATCCCCACCTGCGGGGCGGCGAGGCCCGCACCCTCCTCGGCGTCCATTGTCTCGAACATGTCGTCGACGAGCGCCTTCAGGTCGGCATCGAAGGCCTCCACGGGAGCGGCCGGCTCCCTCAGGACCGGGTCGCCGAGGAACCGGAGGTCGAGTCGGGCCATGGCGCGGCGGCCCCTCAGCTCGCTTCCAGCTTCTTGCTGACCCGCCCACGCTCGATCACGACGCGGGTGTTCTCGCCGGTCTTCACCGTCAGCGTGTCGTCGGTCACATGCACGATGGAGCCGATGATCCCCCCCGAGGTCACGATCTCGTCTCCCTTCTTGAGCGCCGCCACCATCTCCTGGTGACGCTGCTGCTCCTTCCGCTGCGGCCGGATCAGGAGGAAGTAGATGATCAGGAAGAAGAGGGCCAGGTTGAGGAAGAGGACGAAGCCGGGGCTTCCCCCCTCCGACGGGGCCATCATCAGCGCGGTCTGAAGCACGGGTTCTCCAGGGTTGGGGTTCAGACGTTCAAGATGGCGAAATCTCAGCCGCCCCGGAACCGGCGCTTCCAGTCATTGGCCCACCCGCCGAAGCTCCCTTCCGGAATGCGCCGCCGCGCCTCCTCGGCAAGTCGCACCAGGAAGCGCAGGTTGTGGATCGACACGAGGCGGTGACCGAAGGCCTCGCCCGCCACCACCAGGTGACGGAGGTATGCCCGGTCGAACCGGACACAGGCGTAGCAGTCGCAACCCTCGTCGATGGGGCTCCGATCGCCACGGAAGCGGGCGGCCTTCAGGTTGACCTGCCCGTCGGGGGTCCACGCGGTGCCATGGCGTGCGTTCCGGGTCGGCGCCACGCAGTCGAACATCTCGCAGCCGCGCTCGATGGACTCGAGCAGGTCGTCGGGGTAGCCCACCCCCATCAGGTACCGCGGGCGATCCACCGGCAGCTCGGGATCGAGCCTCTCGAGGGTCGCCCACATCTTCTCCTTCGCCTCGCCCACCGAGAGCCCGCCGATGCCGTAGCCCACCCAGTCGCCCATGTCCCGCACCGCCCGCGCGTGCTCCACCCGCAGGTCGGGGTACACGTTCCCCTGGAGCACCGGGAAGAGCGCCTGGGGCGGGACGGGCCCCGCGGCCGCGCCCCCCGATCCCTCCATTACCGCACCCCCCGGTCCGGCCACGACCCCCGGGCTTCCGGCGAGCGCCCCCGCGATTCCCTCGGCCTCGAGCGCCTCGAAGCGCACCCGGCACCGCTCGAGCCACGCGAGGGTGCGCCGGTTCGCCCGCTCCGCCGTCCGCCGGTCGCATCCCCCGGGAGGGCACTCGTCGAAGGCCATGATCACGTCGGCCCCGAGCACCCGCTGGATCTCGATCGCCCGCTCCGGCGTGAAGAAGTGCGTGCTCCCGTCGATGTGGCTCCGGAACTCCACGCCGTCGTCGCGGATCGTGCGGATCCCGTCCAGCGAGAAGACCTGGTAGCCCCCCGAGTCGGTCAGGATCGGGCCGTCCCACCGCATGAACTGGTGGAGCCCGCCCAGCTCCCGCACCAGCGCGTGCCCCGGCCGCAGGTACAGGT
>JBJHBX010000500.1:0-2780 GCA_050485725.1 Gemmatimonadales bacterium
GGCTCGTGCGGTCGAAGGCGTCGCCCTGCCTGAACAGCGATGCTCGCAGGCTGAGCCTCGGTGTCGGCGCAACGCGGTACGAGAGGACGAAACCCGTCGGGGCCTGGAACTCGTCGAGGCCGGTCGCACCCTGCGAGACCGAGAAGCCCACCTCCTGGGCACTTCCGTCCACAGGTGCCACGAGCCCGAGGAGCATGGCAGGAAGCGTCAGCACGGCCCCGAAGGCCGCGCTTCGAAGAAGGGAGATGCGAAGCATCGCGCCAGCCTATCAGGGGGGCCCCGCGAGGACAAGGGGCGCAGCCCCGGGATCGACGTCACGACGGTTGGAGACAAGGACCGTGGTGGAGACCGCGGGCGGCGCCCCGGACCAACGCACGATACTCGCCATGGAACCCCGGTGGCTCGGGCCTCGTAGGACAGCACACCCGCGGTCGTCGCGCCATCCCCCCCTGCGCTCGATGGGATCCCCCTTGGTCCACGCCAACCTTCGGCGACCCCCGGGTCTCCGGGGCCTTCTTCCCGGGTTCCCGGCGCTCGCAATGGCCTGCCTCGCCCCGGCCGGCCCTGCCGTGCCCGTCCTCGCCGTAACCGGCCTCGCAATGGCCAGCCCCGCCCTGGCCCAGACCGTGGATCCTGCCCAGGGCACCGCCCCGTTCCCGGGCGCCTACACCGACGACGGGGCGCGCCGGCTCGTCGCTGAGGCCCGTGCCCGCAGGGCCCTCGTCGACACCCGCATCGAGCGCTACCAGGTCGATGTCACGGACCGTTTTTCGGCACACGCCCGCGTGGCCGGGGTCGAGCGCCTCGTGCTGCGACGCGAGACGGTTTCGAGGGTGGACTGGTCCCTGGACACGGTTCGGGTCGAGGTGCTGGGGGCCCGCGAGGTCCAGCCCCTGGCCCAGGGGCGCGTGGGGCTTCCTCCCCCGTCCACTGCCGGTTTCATGCCGGCGCTCGCCTTCGATCCCGTCGACTCGGAAATGCTCCTTCGCGTTGATTCCACCTTTCTCCTTCACCCCCTCGCGCCCGGGAGCGAGGCCTACTACCGCTTCAGCAGCGGCGACACGACCACGGTCCGCCTTCCCGATGACCGGGAGGTCCGCCTGGTCGAGCTCCGGATTCAGGCCCGTACGGTGGACCCCCGGCTCGTGAACGGGTCCTTCTGGGTGGATGCGGAGGGGTTCGCGGTCGTGCGCGCGGGGTTTCGCCTGACGGCACCCCGCAGCGCAAGCACCTCCGGCGTCTCCTTCCTCGCCCCCGAGGTCACGACCGAGGTGGAGCACATCGTCATCGAATACGCGCTCTGGGACATGGCCTGGTGGCTGCCGCGAACGCTGGTCGCCGAAGGAACCGTCCAGGCCGGACCGGTGCGCTTTCCGCTGACCTACGAGCGCCGCTACGGCGCCTACGAGGTCCAGGGCGATGCGGGCCGTGCGCCGGGCCCCGGGGCCCACGAGCCCGAGGGCATCGATCGGCTGGCGCGTCCCTGCCGGCCGGTCCTCTCGGGGGCCGTCGTGCTCGGACCGGGGGGCGCGGCCCCGGGCTCCGAGAGCTGGGACCAGGGATGGGACCAGGCCGCCGCACGGCTGGCCGGTGACAGCGCCGGGGTGGCGCGGGGAGACGGCTGTGACCGGGTCTTCGTGGTCGACCGGGCCGAGGGTGACCTGTCGTCGAGCCCCGCCTTCACATGGGACGTGTTCGAAGCCGAGGCCGGCCCCCTGGACGGAGGCACCCGCGAGGCGATCCGGGTCCTGACCCGCGGGATCCCCGGCGGACCCTGGCGGGCTGCCGCCCCCCGGGCGCAGCTCCTCCCCCTCGACGGGCTCCGCTACAACCGGGTCGAAGGGCTCTCCACCGAGGTGCGCGCCACCCTTCCGCTCGGTCCGGGCGCGGCCCGGGCCGCCCTCCGGTTCGGCACGGGCGGTCGGCTCGACGGTGGCGCCTCGCTCGAGCTGAGAAGCGCGCGGGCCCGGTGGGAGGCCGCCGCGTACCGGAGGATCGAGGCTTCGGCGCCGGGCGGCCAGCCCTTCTCGCTCCCCGCCTCGCTCGAGGCCCTCCTCGCCGGTCGCGACGAGCACGACTACCACCGGGCCACCGGTGTCGAGTTCGGGGTCAGGCCTGCCGGCGCCACCCAGGGACGCTGGGAGGCGCGGCTCTTCGCGGAGCGGCAGGCCCCCGTCGCCGCGGTGCGGGCTCCCAGCCTCCGGAGCGCCCTCGACTCGGGCCACCGGCTCCGGCCCAACCCCGTCGCCGACCGGATCGACCAGATCGGCATCACCCTCGTCGTGCGCGGAGGCCGGAGCGAGAACCCCGCCGGCAGCGCCCTCGAACAGGAGCTCGAGGTGCATGCCGAGGCTGGCGACATGCGTTTCGTGCGTCCGCTCTGGAGTGTTCGGGGCCAGCTCCCGGTGGAACGACTCGGTTCGCGGCTTCGGCTGCACGCGCTGGCCGGCGGAACGCTGGGCGAGCTTCCGGCTCAGCGCGAGTGGCGCCTCGGCGGGGCGGGCACCGTGCGCGGTCATGACCCGGCCTCGCTCCAGGGCGATGCGCTCCTGCTGGGACGCGCCGAGCTCCTTCGCGGTTCCCCGGCCCGGAGCCTTGTCCTGTTCGGGGACCTGGGCTGGACCGGAGATGCCTCCGACCTGGACCGCGCCCGCCCCCTGCGGGGCGTGGGCGCCGGGCTCTCCTGGTTCGACGACTCCCTGCGCGTCGAGGTGGCCCACGGGCTTGGAACGGGCACGGCCCGCCTGTACCTCCGGTTCGCGGCCGGGAGGTAGGCCCCA
>JBJHBX010000501.1:0-2776 GCA_050485725.1 Gemmatimonadales bacterium
CAGGAGGCGCGTTCGGGCACTGCATTCCGGCAGAGGATGATCTCGGCCATGCCCGAAGTGTTTCCGCCGCAGACGCTTTCCTGCGCCGCCTGGAGCGCTTCGACCTCGTTCGCGCCGCGCCCCGAGCGGCACACCTGCTCGGTGCCGAAGGTCAGGCAGACCTCGCATTCGGTCTCGACGCCCGACATCGTGGACCAGACGACGCCCCCCATGAAGAGGAGCATCACGGCGAAGATCATCAGCCCTTGTCGCAGTTTCATGTTGGCAAGCTAGCTGACGTTTCGCTAACTTCAAGGACTGAACCCCCTGGATTCGCCTGCCGGGCGTGTCCACGGGCTCGTTTCATGTCCGAACGGAGTGGTCTGTGGCGAACGATGCAATCGAGGTTGAGGGAACGGTGACCGAGGTTCTCCCCAACGCGAATTTCCGGGTGGAGCTCGAGAACGGGCACACGATCCTCGCCTATCTCTCGGGGAAGATGCGGAAGTTCTACATCCGCGTGCTCGAGGGCGACCGCGTCAAGTGCGAGATGTCCCCCTACGATCTCTCGCGCGGCCGGATCACCTATCGCTACAAGTAGGACCATGTCAGGACAACCTTCCGGCGCCGCCCCCCGCGGGGGCGGCGTTTCCGGTGCGGCGTCGTACGCCGGGCACGATCCGCACGACCACGATCACGCCCACAACGACATCGTCTACCCGGACGCGATCCCCTTCGTTCTGGTCCACCTGTCGCTCGTGGGGATCTTCTGGACCGGCTTCACGACCCAGGCGGTCGTGCTCTGCATCTCGCTCTACCTGGTGCGGATGTGGGCGGTCACGGCGGGCTTCCACCGCTACTTCTCGCACCGGTCCTTCAAGACGAGCCGCTGGTTCCAGTTCGTGCTGGCCTTCCTGGGCCAGACCTCGGCCCAGCGCGGCGTGCTCTGGTGGGCGGCGCTCCACCGGCACCACCACCGGCACTCCGACACCCCCCTCGACGTGCACTCGCCGGTTCACACCGGCTTCTGGTTCTCGCACGTGGGATGGATCTTCTCGCCGCAGAAGAACGAGGCCGACTACGCCGGAATCGAGGACTTCTCGAAGTACCCGGAGCTCCGCTTCCTGGATCGCCACCCGTACCTGCCGGCGTCGCTCCTCGGCATCGCCTGCTTCGTCGTGGCCGGGTGGCCCGGGCTCTTCGTGGGCTTCCTGCTGAGCACGGTGATCCTCTGGCACGGCGTCTTCGCCATCAACTCCCTCGCGCACGTGGTCGGGTCGAAGCGCTACCTGACCGCCGACGAGTCGCGGAACAACTGGTGGCTCGCGCTGATCACCCTCGGCGAGGGCTGGCACAACAACCACCACCACTACCAGAGCTCCACCCGGCAGGGGTTCTACTGGTGGGAGATCGACATCTGCTACTACGTGCTGAAGGCGATGTCGTGGGTCGGGCTCGTCTGGGACCTCCGCGAGCCTCCGAAGCACGTGGTCGAGGGAGAGGCCCGGCTGGGGCGGAAGGTCATCGAGAAGGTGGCCTCGGAGTGGGCCGACGACTTCTCGGTCGACGCGGTGGTGGCGCGCCTGCGCGAGGCCTGGGACCAGCTTCCGTCGGCGCCCTCGCTGGAGGAGCTGCGGGCGCATGCCCGTGATGCGGCCCAGCATGCCCGGGGTGCCGCCGCCCAGCACGCCCGCGACGCCGCTCAACATGCCCGCGAAGCCGCGCAACAGGCCCGGAACGCCGCCCAGCACGCCGCCCAGCATGCCCGGGACGCCGCCTCCGGTGCCGCCCTGGCCGCCCGCGACGATCTCGTGGCCTGGTTCCACGAGGTGGAGCTTCCCCACGTGCCGAGCATCGACGAGATCCGGGAGGAGCTCCGGGGCCGCGTCGCCAAGCGCTACCGGGACTCGCCCTCTCTGCACGACATCGCGGAAAGAGCCCGGGCCCTCGTCGTCGAGCGCCTGGCCCACGAGCTCGTGGTCGAGCCTCGGGGGGCCTGAGGCTCGCGCTTCAGCGCACCACGTAGGCGACCGCGTCGGCCGCCTGCTCGAGGGTTTCCACGGTCAGGTCGGCGAGCGCGTCGAGCTCCTTGAGCGCGTGGGTGTGCTCGTCGGGGCGCACGAGGACCAGGGGGATCCCCGCCGCCACGGCCTGGCCGGCATCGGCAGCGGTGTTCCACTGCCGGTACTTGTCGGTGAAGCAGGCCACGACGAGGTCGGCATGGCGCATGTGGACCCGGGTGCGGAGGGTGTTCACGCGGGCGCCCTCGAGGTCGCGGTAGCGGTCGTCCGGGCGCTTCCCGAGAATCTTCTCGCCGATGTCGTCCGAGAGGTCGTGCACCTCCTGCGGCCCCAGGAAGGTGGCCTCGATGCCCCGGTCGGCCAGGTGCCTGCGGAAGGTGTCGCGCCAGTCGGAATGGATCTCTCCGGCCAGGTAGATCGTCAGGTCGAGCACGGTGGAGTCTCCTCGGTCTGCGGCGGAAGCGGGTCGGGTGCGCGTCAGTTCCCTACGTCGAAGCGCACAACGCGTTCCACCCCGGTCACCGGATCTCGCACCACGCCCACCACCTGCCCGTGCCCGAACCAGGGGGGCGGGTCGCGGAGAAGGGGGGCGACCAGGACGAGCCGGCGCAGGTGGTTTCCGTCCAGCTCCACCAGGTCGTAGACCCGCGTGCCCGGGTCGTCGTGCCACCGCTGGACCCAGATCACCCCGTCGGCGGCCACGTGAAGGCCGAGGACCGAGGGGAGGACCTCCGGGAGCCGGCCTTCCGCCACGCCTTCGCCGAGTCCCTCCACCT
>JBJHBX010000502.1:0-2775 GCA_050485725.1 Gemmatimonadales bacterium
GGCCTCGCCGACGAGGCCGAGGGCTGGTACCTGGCGGCCCGGGGCCTCGGGGTCGAGGCGGGAAGTCCGCGGCGGACCGAGGCGCTCCGGAAGGCGGCGCGGGCCGCCCGGAATGCCGCACGCCTGGAGGCCGCGGCCCGCCGCTACGAAGAGGCGTGGCGCGAGGCCACCGACGCGGGCCTCGTGCCCGACGCGGTGGTCTCGGCCACCGGCCGCGGAAACGTGGCGGTGGACCGGGGCGCCTGGTCCGAGGCCGAGCACTGGTACCTGGAGGGCATGGCGCGGCTGGACGCAGGCACCCCGGAAGGGGCCGAGGGCGCGGCGCTCCGGTGGCCCCTGGCCCAGAACCTCTCCATCACCGCGCGGGAGCGGGGGCGGCTGGACGACGCGGAGCGCTGGCTCGAGCGGGCCGATGCGTGGGCGCGCGAGGCCCACGGAGAGGGTGCCGAGGGGGCGCACCGGCTCGACATTGCGAACGGCCTGGGGCAGCTCGCCCTGGCCCGCGGGAACCCGGCGCTGGCGCTTGCCCACTTCCGCGCCGCCCTCGAGGGCCCGGGCCCGCCCCTGTCGCGCATTGGCGTGCTCGTGAACCTGGGAGAGGCGCTCCTCGCCGCGGGGCGTGCCCTGGAGGCCGGCCAGGTGGCGCGCCAGGCCGAGCTCGGGGCGCTCCGGAGCCGCGTGGCCGGGCGCCTGCCCCAGGTCTACCGGCTCCTGGCCGAGGTGGCCCGCGCCCGGGGCGAGCCCGAGGCCTTCGTCTTCCTGGACCGGGCCCTCGACCTCTGCCGCCGCCACGGGCTTCCTCCCTGGGAGGAGGCGCGCACGCTTCGGCTCTACGCCGCGCTCCGACGGGCCGAGGGCGAGGAAGAGGCCGCAGGCGATGCCGAGGCCCGGGCCGTGGAGCTCGAAGGGGGTGTGCCGTGAGGGGCGCGGGGCGGAGCCTCCGCGGTCCAGGGCGGGGCCTCCGCGGCGCAGGGCGAAGCCTCCGCGGCGCGTGCGTCATGCTGGCGGTGGCGCTCTTCGGGGGATGCGGAGGAAACGTCACCTCGGGGGGCTTCGGCGAGGTCGAGGTGCTCCTGACCTCGGACGCCGCGGAGGAGCTCGCGGGCGCGGCCCGGGTCCTGGCCCCTACCGGGCACGAGCCCCTCGTGGGGACGCTCTCGGTCACCGTCCGGAGCTTCGTGCGCGAGGGGGAGAGCCGCTGGATCGAGGTGACGAGCGGGCCGCAGGAAATCGTCGTGCCCCTCGAGGACCCGACCCCGGTGGTCGTGGCCCGGGCGACCCTCCCCGAGGGCGACTACGACGCCGTGCGCACCCTCTTCGGTCGCATCCGGGTCAACGTCGAGCGGGGACTCGTCGTGAACGGCGAGCCGATCGTGGGGGAGCTCCGGGTGGAAGTCGGGTCCGACGGGATCCTGGTCATGGAAGAGCGGGGGCTCAGGGTCGAGCGGGACACGGCCCTCCCCCTCCTGCTCGAGATGCGGGCCCGCCGGTGGCTCGCCTTCGTGGACCGCGAGCGGCGGGTGATCGAGGGTCCCGACTTCCGGAGGGAGTTCAGGGTCCGGACGCCGCCGGGGCGCTGAGCCGCCGCAGCGTCGTGCCGGGGCCGCCCGCCGCCGAGCGCGAGGGCGCGACGCCCTCGCCCCAGGCGCGCACGCCGTTCACCCAGACGCCGTCCATGCCCTCGGCCAGGCGGTGCGGCTCCTCGAAGTCGGCGGTGTCGCGGATGCGGGCCGGTTCGAAGAGAAGGAGGTCGGCGGCGTGGCCCGGGCGCAGGTACCCGCGGGGCACCGCCACCCGCGCCGGGTCCGACAGCCCGAAGAGGTCGGCGGTCTGCCCCGACATCTTCCGCACCGCCTCTTCGAGGGTCAGGCTCTCCTCCTCCACCACGAACCTTCGCATCACGAGGGCAAAGGCCCCGTAGCCCCGGGGGTGCGCCATGACCGGGCTTCCGTCCGACGAGACCACGGTGTGGGGGTCGTGGAGGAAGCGGCGCATGACCGCGTCGTCCATGACGAAGTAGGCGGCCCGCGCGCCCGAGGGCCCCAGCTCGATCAGGAGCTCCTCGAAGGGGCGTCCCTCGGCTTCGGCCGCTTCGGCCAGGGTGCGCCCCGCCCAGGGCCCGCTTCCGAAGAGGGTGGCCTCGGGTCCGTTCCTGGCATCCACGCGGTTCCGGAGGAACTCGGCGAGCTCGTCGCGCCGGTCGCGAAGGGCCGCCTCGTAGCTGGCGGGCGGGCGGGCCCATTCCGGAAACAGAATTCCGATTCCAGTAAAGCTCGCGGTGTAGGGGTAGACGTCTGCGCTAACCTCGATCCCCTCGGCCCGGGCCCGGTCCATGAGCCCGAGCACGCGGCCCGGCAGCTCGGGGTCGTCGCCCAGCACCACCTTCAGGTGCGATGCGTGGACCCGGGCCCCGGAGCGCCGCCCCTGCTCCAGGAGCTCCTCGAGCGACGCCTCGACCTGGTCCGCATCCTCGCTCCGCATGTGGCTCGAAATGATTCCGTCGCGCTGTGCCACCTCCTCGCCGACCCGGGCCAGCTCATCGGCGTTTGCCGGGCGCCCCGCATCGTACTCGAGCCCGGTGGAGAGGCCGAAGGCCCCCGCATCCATGGCACGTCCCACGAGTGCCGCGAGCGCCTCGATCCCCGCGGCGTTCGGGGCCCCGAACCCCAGGGGGGACTCCTGCCGGAGCGAACCGTGGCCCGCGAGCCAGGCCACGTTGGTCCAGGGACCGAGGGCATCGGTGCCGCGCATGACCCCCGGGAGGTCGGCGGCGGT
>JBJHBX010000503.1:0-2764 GCA_050485725.1 Gemmatimonadales bacterium
TTCTGCATGATGCGCGCCCTGTAGGTGTCCACCGTCTTCGGCGAGATGAAGAGTTTCTGGCCGATCTCCGTGGATGAGTACCCCTCCGCTGTGAGTGCCATGACCTCCTTCTCGCGGGCGCTCAGTCCCTGGATGCCGGGGCTCTCGATCGACTCGTCGCGCTCGGCCTTCCGGTACTGCTGCAGGAGGAGCGTGGTGGCCCGGGCCGGAAGGTAGACCTCGCCCCGCGCCACGACCCGGATCGCGTCGACCAGGTCGCGGTCGGCACTGGCCTTGGTCAGGTAGCCCGAGGCCCCTGCGTCGACGACAGGGACCAGGTACTCCTCCTCGGCATGGACGGTGAGCACGAGCACGCTGACCCCGATGTCGAGCGCCGCGATCCGGCGCGTCGCCTCGAGACCGTGGGTCCCGGGCATGGAGAGGTCCATGATCACGAGGTCGGGGCGGAGCGCGAGCGCCTTCTCGACGGCCTCGTCTCCGGAAGCGGCCTCTCCCACCACCTCGAGTTCGTTCTCGAGCTCGAGGAGCGCCCTCAGTCCCGCCCGGAAGATCGCGTGGTCGTCGGCCAGGAGGATCCGGATCCGCTCATCCATCGGTCGCACTCGCCGCGGCTGCGGCACGGGGTGCAAGGGGAATGCGGAGCCGCACGAGGCAACCATCGCCGGGCGCGCTCGCCAGGGTGAGCCGCCCTCCCACGATCTTCGCCCGCTCGTCCATGCCGACCAGCCCGAGCCCCGCCCCCGCCAGGAACTTCCCCTCTGCGTCGAAGCCCTCCCCGTCGTCGGTGACCGTGGCCACGACGTGGGCGTGCTCGCCCTCCCCCTCGACCTCGAGGCGGACCTCCGCCCGGCGCGCACCTGAATGCCGGAGCACGTTCGAAAGCGCCTCCTGGACCACCCGGTAGACCACGAGCTGGGCTTCCGGATCGAGGCGGTCCCCGACCGGGTCCAGGTGGAGCGCCACCTCGATCCCCGTGCGTTCGAAGGACGACCGGACCTGCCCCCGGATCGCCGCCTCGACACCCACGTCCTCGAGAGCCGGGGGCCGGAGCCCCCGCGCGATCCGGCGCACGCCCTCGACCAGGCCCTCGAGGGATGCGTGCAGCTCGGCATGGATGCGGGCCCGGGCCTCGGGGTCGCTGGTCCTCGAGAGCACCTCGAGTCCCACCATCATCGCGGCGAGCGACTGCGCCGTGTCGTCGTGTAGCTCCCGGGCGATCCGCTTCCGCTCCTCCTCGGTGGCCCGGAGTGCGCCGGTCCCGAGCGTCTGCATCCGGCGTTCCCGCGAGGTGTCCCGCATCACCGAGATCACGAAGCGGGCGTCGCCCAGGCCGACCGGGCGCAGCGCCACCTCCACCGGAAGCTCCCGCCCGTCCTTCCGGGCCGCGCGCAGCTCCATTTCGGCGCCCATCGGGCGGCTCGCGGGCCGCTCCATGAACCGGTCGCGGAGGGCCACGTGGCGCCCCCGGACGTCGGGAGGAACGATGACCTCGACGGACTGCCCCAGCAGCTCCTCGAGGGCATACCCCAGCATGTCGAGCGCCCGGGGGTTGGCCGCGCAGATCCGGCCGCGGGCGTCGACGATGACGATCCCGTCGGGGCTCGCATCGAAGACCGCGCGGTAGTCGTCGAAAGGTTCCTGGGCCACGCCTTCTCCTTCCCGGGGATCGCACCGGCTGTGGAGGATTTCCCCACAGGACCATCGTCCGAATCCCGACAGATCGCAGACAGGAAAGTTGCCACCTTTGGGTGGACTCCACCACCACGCCCCTTCGTCCGAGGTAGTCGGGAGATGCCGGGACCGACCTCCGATCCGTGGGCCGGGCGCCTGCTCGGCGTCTCGCTGTACCTCAAGATCGTCGTGGCGGCGACGCTTCTCATCGGAGGCGCCGCGGCTGCCGGGGCCCTCGTGGCCCGGAACGTTCCGGATCCATGGCTCAAGTTCTGGCTCGCCATGGGGGTGCTGCTCGTGGCCGGGGCGAACGCCCTGATCGTCGGGCTGGCGCTTCGACCCCTCAGGGCCATGGAGTCGGTGGTCCGAAGGGTGGAAGAGGGAGACCTCAAGGCGCGGGTGCCGGTCTCCCGGCTCTCGGACCGGGAGATGGCCCGGGTGGTGGAGGTCGTGAACCGGATGCTCGAGGCACTGGGCAGGGCCAGGGAACGCGAGCGCCGGCTGGCAGCCCGTGTCTCCGAGGCCGAGGAGATGGAGCGCAAGCGCCTGGCGCGGGAACTCCTCGACGGCACGGCGCAGCTCCTCTCCTCCGCGCTGGTCCGGATCCACCTGGCCCGCCGCGCCCTTCCCGACCCCCGTCCTCCGGAGCTCGAGGAAAGCTGCCGAGCGCTCGACGAGGCACGGAGCGAGGCGCTTGAAGCCCTCGAGGGGATCGGGAGGATCGCCCGCGGCCTCCGCCCCCCCGAGCTCGACGAACTCGGCGCCTGCCGGGCGATCGAGGTCCAGGCGCGCCACCTGATCCGCGACCGGAGGGTGACGTTCGAGGTCGAGGGAGATCCGGTGGAGGCGCATCTCGAACCGGCGGGGGCGCTTGCCCTGTACCGGATCCTCCGCGAGGGGCTCGCGAACGCCCTCGAGCACGGAGATCCCACCCGGATCCGGATCCGCTACCGCCTCGAGCCCGAACACGTCGCCATCGAGCTCGAGGACGACGGGTCGGGGTTTGACCCGGCGGTAACGCTGATGCAGCCGGAGCACCACCTTGGCGTGCTCCGCATGCATGAGCGGGCCCGGTACGCCGGCGGACGGCTCC
>JBJHBX010000504.1:0-2763 GCA_050485725.1 Gemmatimonadales bacterium
CCGGCACACCGATTCACCTGAGCCTTCCCATTCCGGAGCTGTCCATGGATGCGACCCCCAGGACCCGGCGCATGTCGCGGGTCTCCGCACTCATCCTGCTCGGTCTCGTGGCGATCTTCGCCCCGGCCTCGGCGCAGACCACGCCCTGCCCCACGGGCGGTGTGCTTCTCGGCGCGGGCAGCACCGGGCTCGGGCTCGGTCACGTGCCCCGGGTGAACGGGGTCCGGATCAACGTGCGCGACCGATGCCTGGACCAGGTGAACGGGGTGAACCTGACGCTCTGGACGCCCTCGTCGGGGCCCCAGCAGCTGGCGGTGGGAGGGCGCGTCCGGGGGGTGGCGCTGGGGCTCCTTCCGGCGGCGGGCACGCTCGAGGGAGTGGGGCTCGGGGTGGCCGGGATCGTGGCCGACGACGAGATCCGCGGCGCCTTCGTGGGCGGACTCGGCATGGTCGCGGGGGGCGACATGACCGGGGCCCAGGCCGCGGGGCTCGGGCTCGTGAGCCAGGGGCGCATCCGCGGGGTGCAGGCGGCGGGGCTCGGGCTGGTTGCGCAGGGCGGGATCGCGGGGGTGCAGGCCGCGACCCTCGGCCTGGTCAGCGAGGGCGAGGTCCGGGGGGTGCAGGCCGCGGGCATCGGGCTCGTGGGCCAGCGCGGGGTGACCGGGGTGCAGGCGGCGGGGATCGGCCTCGTGGCCGAGGGGCCCATTACCGGGGTGCAGGCCGCGGGGATCGGGCTCGTCTCGCAGGGCGCCATTACCGGGATCCAGGCCGCCGGCATCGGCATGGTGGCCGAGGGCGAGCTGACCGGAATCCAGGCGGCGGGGATCGGCATGGTCTCGACCGGTGGGATTACCGGGGTGCAGGCCGCCGGCATCGGCATGGTGTCCGACGGCTCGATCCTCGGCATGCAGGCCTCGGGCATCGGGCTCGTGGCCAGCCGCGACATGACCGGGGTGCAGGTGGCGGGAATCGGGCTCGTGGCCGGCGACGTGATGACCGGAACGAAGGTCGCGGGGTGGCGGATCTCGGCCGGAGCCCGGATCGACGGGGTGGCGGTAGCCGGCTACCGGACGACGACCCCGGCGCTGACCGGGATCGGGGTGGCGGGCTGGAACGACCTGGGGGTGCAGCGGGGGCTCGCCATCGGGATCTACAACCGGGCCCGCGAGCTCCACGGGGTCCAGCTCGGCCTGCTCAACCGCGCCGAGAACAACCGGCCCTCGCTCCGGCTGCTCCCCCTCGTGAACGCGAGCTTCTGAGGCGGCGGATGCGGCTGGGCCCCGGACCGGGTCGCGGCGCGAGCCCCGCGCCGCCGCGGCCTCGGGCGATCACGGCCTGCGTGGTTGCGGCCCGGGGTGGGCGGTCGCGGCCCGGGGTGGGCGGTCGCGGCCCGGGGTGGGCGCCACCCTGCGCGGCCGCGGCCCCGGGGTGACGCGCGTGACATTCGGCACCCTTTCCGTACCCGCTGGCATTCCTGGTCACTCCACGGACGACAAACGCCGCCAACGTGCTTCCAGCAGACGGACGCTGGCGAAGTTCGTCTCACCCACGAGAACCAGGCGTGCCTTCGTCCCGCGACCCCCCATCGATGGTGGCGCCCGCCTCACCCGGGGGGGGCGTGCGAGCCCTGGGCAACCTTTCCACGAGCGCGGGGTTCGAAGGCGCCATGAAGCCCTTGCCGCCGTGCGCGGTCGGTGACGTCGGGTCCGTCCACGCCGCCGCGCCCGTCCGGGCCGCCGCGCCCGTCCACGCCGCCTGGCGCGTCCGTGGTCTCGGCCCGGGGCTCACCCTGGCCCTCGTCCCCCTCTTCACGGGCTGCGACGCGGAGGCGCCCTCGGCCGCAGGACCCGTTCCGGCGGACACCCTCTACCCGGCGGCCTGGATCGGCGTCGTGGACGGGCTTCCCGAGCTGATGTTCGCCGAGATCACCTCGGTGGCCGCCGACGCCGGCGGCCGGGTCTTCGTGGGCGACCGGGTCGGCGCAACGATCCGGATGTACGACCCCTGGGGCGACTTTCTCGGCGAGCTGGCCCGGGCGGGCGACGGGCCGGGCGAGATCGCCGGCTGGCCCGCCGACCTGGTCACCGACCCCGAGGGCAGACTCGTCGTGCGCGACGCGAACCGGGTCACCTGGATCGACCCCGACGCCGAGCGCCTGGCCCGCGTCCGCGCCACCTGGAGTCTTCCGGGCTACGGCAACCTGGCCCACGACCGGAGCCGTGTGACCGCAGGCGGGCGCTACCTGTACCCGTCGGTCACCATGCGGGTCGGTGATCCGGCACCGCGGCATTTCTACCTCCCCTTCGAGCTCGGGACCGGTTCATCGGCGGGCGACACGATCCAGGTCCCCGCTCTTCCGGGCCTGACGCGAACCGCGTGGTACCGGACAGGGCCCGCGGGCGGTCGTCTGCTCCCGGGACTCGATCGGGTCCCCTTCGCACCGGCCCCGAGCTGGGATGTCACGGCCGACGGGATCGTGGTCAGCTCGGACGGGACCGACGCACCCCTCCTCCTGACCGGGGTCCGCGGCGACACGGTGGGGCGGATCACCCTTCCGGGCGGAGGGCCCCGCCCGGTCCCGCCGGCGCTCCTGGCCGACTCGCTGGCCGCGCTCCGTGCCCGCCTCGACTCGGTTCCGGTGCCACTCGACCAGGTGGAGGGACTCGGCGAAGGCGTGGCGGAAGGCCGGCTCCCGGAGGTCCTCCCCTCGGTCCTCGGCCTTCACGTGGCCGCCGACGGGGTGATCTGGGTCCAGCGGTGGCA
>JBJHBX010000505.1:0-2754 GCA_050485725.1 Gemmatimonadales bacterium
TGGGCCGGGGCGACGTGGGACCCGCAGCCGTGATCCGGGAGATCATTCCCCGGCAGGAGGTCGAGGAGGCGGAACGGCGGGCCGAGTCCCCGCTCCAGCGAATCGCCCGGAAGATCCGGAAGTCCGAGAAGGGGGTGCGCATCCAGGGCGTGGACAACCTCATGGTGCGCTACTCCCAGTGCTGCCAGCCGGTCCCGGGGGACGACGTGATCGGCTACGTCACGGCGGGCCGGGGTGTGTCGATCCATCGGAAGGACTGCCCCAACATCCTGAACCTGTCGCGGGACCCGGAACGCCGGGTGGAGATCGAGTGGACGGCCGAGGCCGGCGAACGCTTCTTCGTGAAGCTCTACACCCGCGGAACGGATCGTCGCGGCCTCCTCTCGGACATCGCGAAGGCGATCTCGGAGACGGGTACCGACATCCAGCACGCCGACATCCGCTCGAGCGACGACGGCATGATCGGCGAGTTCGTGGTCGAGGTGCAGGACCTCCCTCACCTGAACCGGGTCGTGAAGGGGATCAGCCGGGTGAAGGGGGTCCTCACCGTCGAGCGACGCGAGTCCTTCGGTGACTCGGAGCTGCTGGAGTTCGAAGGGAGCTGATGCCGCGATTCGACGTCGTGTCTCCCTACGAGCCACGGGGGGACCAGCCGCGCGCGATCCGGGAACTCGCCGAGGGGCTCGGCAGGGGCGACCGGTTCCAGACCCTGCTCGGGGCCACCGGAACCGGAAAGACGCTGACGATGGCCCACGTCATCGCCGGCTACGGTCGCCCGGCCCTGGTCATGAGCCACAACAAGACGCTGGCGGCGCAGCTCTACGGCGAGCTCAAGCAGCTCCTCCCGGCGAACGCCGTGGAATACTTCGTTTCCTACTACGACTACTACCAGCCCGAGGCGTACGTGCCGGCCACCGACACGTACATCGAAAAGGACTCGGCGATCAACGAGGACATCGACCGCCTTCGCCTCCGTGCCACGTCGTCGCTCTTCGAGCGCACCGACGTGGTCGTGGTGGCCTCGGTCTCGTGCATCTACGGCCTCGGGAACCCCGACGACTACCGCGCCCTGATGTTCGAGCTCTCGGTGGGCGAGGAGATGCGCCGCGACGACCTGCTTCGGGCGCTCGTCGAGATCCAGTACCGCCGGAACGACATCGCCTTCGAACGCGGCACCTTTCGCGTCCGCGGCGACACCGTCGAGGTGCTCCCGGCCTACGAGGAGCAGGCGATCCGGATCGAGTTCTGGGGGGACGAGGTGGAGCGCATCACCCGCTTCGACCCCCTGACCGGCGAGTTCATCACCCAGCTCGACCGCACCGCCGTCTACCCCGCTTCCCACTACGTCACGCATCGCCGGACGATCGAGGAGGCGGCGCCCCTGATCCGGGCCGAGATGGAGGCGCAGGTCGAGCACTTCCGGCGCCACGGACGGCTCCTCGAGGCGCAGCGCATCGAGTCCCGGACGAACTTCGATCTCGAGATGATGCTCGAGATCGGAACCTGCCCGGGAATCGAGAACTACTCGCGCTACATGGCCGGTCGAGGCGCCGGGGACCGCCCCTCCTGCCTCCTCGATTACTTTCCCGACGACTGGCTGATCATCGTTGACGAGTCCCACCAGAGCCTTCCCCAGATCGGGGGGATGTACAAGGGTGACCGGGCACGGAAACTCACGCTGGTGGAACACGGCTTCCGGCTTCCCTCGGCCCTCGACAACCGGCCCCTGACCTACGAGGAATGGGAGACGCTGGTACAGAAGGCGGTGTTCGTCTCCGCGACCCCGGGCGACCGGGAGCTCGAGCTCTCGGGCGGGGTCGTCGTGGAACAGATCATCCGCCCCACCGGGCTCGTGGATCCGCAGGTCGAGGTCCGGCCGGTGCGGGGCCAGGTCGACGACCTGCTCGGCGAGATCCGGAGGCGGGAGTCGGCGGGGGAGCGGGTCCTCGTGACCACGCTGACGAAGCGGATGGCCGAGGACCTCTCCGAGTACCTTCAGGGCGTCGGCGTCCGGGTCCGGTACATGCACTCCGACATCGACACGATCGAGCGGATGGAGATCCTGAGGGGACTCAGGCTCGGCCGCTTCGACGTTCTCGTCGGGATCAACCTGCTGCGGGAGGGGCTGGATCTTCCCGAGGTCTCGCTCGTCGCGATCCTCGATGCCGACAAGGAGGGCTTCCTCAGGAACGCCCGATCGCTGATCCAGACCATCGGGCGCGCCGCCCGAAACGCCAATGGACGTGCCATTCTCTACGCGGACAGGGTCACCGATTCGATGCGGCAGGCGCTGGAGGAGACCGAGCGCCGCCGGGAGATCCAGGAGGCCCACAACCGCGCCCACGGCATCACCCCCGAGACGATCCGGAAGTCGATCCGCGAGATCGAGTTCTCGACCCGGGTGGCCGATGCCCGCGAGGAATCCGGGGGGAAGATGGCCCGGGTGGCCGAGGGTGCCGCCTCCTACCAGGAGGAGCTGAACGTGGAGGAGCGGATCCGCCAGCTGGAGGCGGAGATGGAGTCGGCGGCGGCGGCGCTCGACTTCGAACGGGCGGCCCTCCTTCGCGACGAGCTCTTCGAACTGCGGGCCCGCCTGGACGAGGGTGGCGCGGGGAAGGGGAGCGGGGGTCGCCGAGGGCGGGAGTCGAAGCGGGGCGTGCGTCGCCCGGACCGGGGGGGGCGGTGATCCTCTCGGAACAGGACCTGGTGCAGTGGGGCCGGCGGATCGGCGCCGAGGTCGAGGTTCCGATCTTC
>JBJHBX010000506.1:0-2741 GCA_050485725.1 Gemmatimonadales bacterium
AGGGCGCTCGAGGCGCTCCGGTCCGTCGCGGCGGGGCTCGAGGTGGGGCGCTGATGGCAGGATTCCGGGACGCACGGTCGGAGCGCAGGGCCGCCGCCCCGCGCCGCCCCTTCACCCTCTTCGAGCGCGCGGCGATCCTGCTCAGCGTCGGGTTCCTGGGCCTCGGGTTTCTCCTGCCCGGGGCGTCAGAGGCCCTCCTCCGCCTGTACTTTCCGGCGCTGGCCTTCGTTTTTGTCGCGGCCCGGGTCCACGAGGCGCGCCTCCCGCAGCGCTCCGCGCACAGCGCCTACTCGCCCTTTCTCCACACCCGCGACCTGGGGGCGCCCCTGGAGACCCCGCGAGCCATCGGTGAGCGGGCGCGCCGCCTGCGGGCGCTCGACGACCCGGCCCGGACCACGGAACCCGTGCCCGCCCCCGTGCGCTGGCTGGTTCGGGAGCATTTCTCGCAACGTCTCGCGGAGCGACGCGGGCTTCACCTGGCCGACCCTTCGCATCACGAGAACATCGAGGCGCTTGTCTCGGCGCCTTCCTGGGCCCTTCTTCGGCCGCCGGACACGGATGGGCTCGAGCCGCGCACGGTGGGCCTCGATCAGCTTGATACCATACTCGACGACCTGGAGGAACTCTGATTTCCGACGCAACCGAAGGTTCGAACCACGAGCACGAGGCGGTGACGCGGGCCGGCGAGGCCGCCACCCGCCTGCTCGACGAGGTCGAGCGGGCCGTGGTGGGGAAGCGCGAGGTGCTCGAACTCGTCCTGGCCGGATTCCTGGCGGACGGGCACGTGCTCCTGGACGACGTTCCCGGGGTGGCCAAGACGCTGATGGCGCGGTCGTTCGCGACCGCCGCGGGGCTCCACTTCTCGAGGGTCCAGTTCACCCCCGACATTCTCCCGGCCGACATCACCGGGACTACCGTCCTGGAGCTGGCCACGCACCGCCCGGAGTTCCGCCGGGGGCCGATCTTCGCGCAACTCCTCCTGGCCGACGAGGTGAACCGCGCCCCGGGAAAGACGCAGGCCGCACTCCTCGAGGCCATGCAGGAGCGCCAGGTCACCGTCGACGGCACCTCGCATCCGCTGCCCCGGCCCTTTCTCGTGGTGGCCACGCAGAACCCCATCGAGTCGCAGGGCACCTACCCGCTTCCCGAGGCGCAGCTCGACCGGTTCATGCTCCGCACCTCGGTGGGGTATCCGACCGAGGGCGAAGAGGTTGAGCTCCTGGCCCGCCGCCTGGACCGCGGCACCGACGAGGTCCAGCTCCGGCCGGTGCTCGAGGAAGGGGCCTTCGGAGCCATGCAGAGGGCGCTCGAGGAGGTGTTCGTGGACCCGAGCCTTCAGGCCTACGCCGTGGCCCTGGTCCAGGCCACCCGCCGGAGCGGGCAGCTCGAGATCGGGGCAAGTCCCCGCGGGTCGCTGGCCCTGCTCAAGCTGTCGCGGGCCCGGGCCGCCATCCTGGGACGGTCCTTCGTGACCCCCGACGACCTGCGGGCCGTGGCGGTGCCGGCGCTGGCCCACCGCGTGGTCCTGAAGGCCGAGGTCTGGGCGCTCCAGGTTCCCCCCGAGGCGGTGGTGCAGGGGATCGTGGACTCGGTTCCGGCACCGAGCTGGCAGTGACCGAGGCCGAGGGCGGGGTGATCCGGCTCGCACCTGCCCGCGATGCCCGCCTCGTACCCTACGCCCTGGTCACGCTGGCCGGGCTCGCCGGGGCCCTCCTCACGGGTCAGCCGTCGCTGGCGGCACTGGCCGTTCCCTTCGGGGTGGCCCTGGTCCTGGGGCTTTGGCACCGCGGGCCCGCGCGGGTCCAGGCCCAGGTGATGCTGGACCGCCGGGAAGTGCTCGAGGGCGACACGGTCGGCGGGAGGATCGAGCTTCGTTGGGATGCGGAGCTTTCGGCCGATGTCATGCTGCACCGGCTGGAAGGGGTGGTGGTTCGCGGTGAGAGGGGGTGGGCGCTTCCGAGAGTCGGGCTCCGGTTGGGCCGGGGCGAGAGGGTCGCGAGGGAACGCACCGAGACGCTCGATTTCTCGCTCGAGACCGTGCACTGGGGTCTTCACGGCCCGGGCGAGGTCTGGGTCCGCCTGCATGCGCCCCACGGGCTCCTTTCCTGGCAAGGAAGGCTTGCCACCCCCAGCACGCTGCGGGTCCTGCCCCGGAGCGAGCGCCTTGATCGGCTTCTCGACCTGACCGACTCGCGTTCGGCCTGGGGGGCACACCTCTCACGCAGGATCGGCCACGGAACGGAGTTCGCGGAACTGCGCCCCTACGTGCCGGGAGACCGGCTGCGCGACCTGAACTGGACCGCCACCGCGCGGCGCGGCCAGCCCTTCGTGAACCGCCACCACCCGGAGCTGTCGGGCGAGGTGGTGATCGTGTTCGACGCCTTCGCCGACGGCTCCCGGGTCTCGACCGAGGCGCTGGCGCAGGCGGCCCGGACGGCCTGGGCCATGGCCGGGGTGCACCTGGAGGCGAACGACCGGGTCGGCCTCGCGGGAATCGGCCGGAGCACCCAGTGGCTTCCACCCGGGGGAGGGCAGCGGGCCAGGTACCGGCTCCTGCAGACCCTGCTCCGCATCGGGAGCGATGCCGCAGCCGGCCGGCTGGTGGCCGCCGAGTTGCAACGTGTCCGGATCCCCCCGGCGGCACTCGTCGTGGCGCTCTCTTCGCTCGAGAACGAGGCGAGCCTGTCCGCCCTTCGTCGATGGCGGTCCGCGGGGCGCTCGGTGGTGGTGGCCCAGGTCGA
>JBJHBX010000507.1:0-2738 GCA_050485725.1 Gemmatimonadales bacterium
GTTCCGTACTCGGCGCCGGCCAGGATCACGAGGGGCGTGCCCTCGGCCTGGTACTTCATGGAGGCGTCGTAGATGGGCATGACCTCGCCCGTGGGCAGGTGACGCGTGTAGCCGCCTTCCTTGCCGTCGAGCATCCGGTTCTTGATGCGCACGTTTCCGAAGGTGCCCCGCATCATGACCTCGTGGTTCCCGCGCCGCGAGCCGAAGGTATTGAACTCCCATGGCTTCACGCCCCGCTCGATCAGCCACCGGCCCGCCGGCTCGGCCTTCGGGATCGCCCCGGCGGGCGAGATGTGGTCGGTCGTGGTCGTGTCGCCGAGCACGGCCAGCACCCGGGCGCCCACGACGTCCGAGATTTCCGGAAGGTCGAGGGACATCCCCTCGAAGAAGGGAGGGTTCCGGATGTAGGTCGACGCGTCGTCCCAGGCGTAGAGCGATGCATCGCCCTCGGGGAGGGGAAGGGCCTTCCACAGCTCGTCTCCCTCGAAGACCTCGGCGTAGCGCTCCTCGTACATGGCCGGTCGGAGCGAGGTGCCGATGGTGTCACGGATCTCCTGCTGCGATGGCCAGACGTCCTTCAGAAAGACCGGCTCGCCGTCGGATCCGGTTCCGAGGGGCTCGGCATGCAGGTCCACGTCGATCCGGCCGGCCAGCGCGAAGGCCACCACCAGCATCGGCGAAGCCAGGTAGTTGGCCCGCACCAGTGGGTGGATCCGCGCCTCGAAGTTCCGGTTCCCCGACAGGACCGACGAGACGACGAGTCCCTTCTCGCGGATGGCCTCGGCGATCGGCTCCGCCAGCGGGCCGGAGTTTCCGATGCAGGTTGTGCACCCGTATCCGACCACGTCGAAGCGGAGCTCCTCGAGGTAGGGAAGGAGGCCGGCGGCGGTCAGGTAGTCGGTCACCACCTTCGAGCCGGGCGCCATCGAGGTCTTGATCCAGGGCTGGACCGTCAGCCCCCGCTCTACCGCCTTCTTCGCCAGCAGACCGGCTCCGACCATGACCGAGGGGTTCGAGGTGTTCGTGCACGACGTGATGGCCGCGATGACGATGCTTCCGTCGGTCAGCTCCACCGGGTGCCCGTCGACCTCGACCTGCGCGTAGCGGGGGTGGGCGTCGCGCTGGACCAGGACGGCCGAGTGGCGGGCGCCGCCCGTGGATGCGGCGCCGACCGGCGCGTCATCCCCGTTTGCCGTGACGAGATGCTGGCGTCCGCCCTCGGCCGACCAGTCGGTCGACTGGCGAGGCTCCGTCTTGTCCTGGCCGCCGTTGTCATCGGGAAGCGCGAAGCCCTGCGGGAGGAGGCCCGGAAGCTCCTTGCGGAAGGAGGTGGCGAGGGCGCCGAGCTCCACCCGGTCCTGGGGCCGCCGGGGGCCGGCGAGCGAGGGCACCACCGTGGAGAGGTCGAGCTCGAGCGTCGAGGTGTACTCCGGATCCGGGGTCTCGTCGGTGCGGAAGAGGTGCATCTCCTTCGAGATTCGCTCCACCCGGGCCACGAGCTCGCGGCTCCGACCGGTCCCCTCGAGGTACCGGAGCGCCTCCGCATCCACCGGGAAGAAACCGATTGTGGCGCCGTACTCCGGCGCCATGTTGGCAATCGTCGCCCGGTCGGCGAGGCCGAGGGAAGAGAGACCCCGGCCGAAGAACTCGACGAACCGCCCGACCACGCCGTGCTTCCGGAGCATTTCGGTGACCCGGAGGACCAGGTCCGTGGCGGTGGCGCCTTCGGGTAGGACCCCGGTGATGCGGACCCCGACGACCTCCGGGAGGAGCATGTAGTAGGGCTGCCCAAGGAGGACCGCCTCGGCCTCGATCCCCCCCACGCCCCAGCCGACCACGCCCAGGCCGTTGATCATGGTGGTGTGGGAGTCCGTGCCCACCAGCGTGTCGGGGTAGGCGAGGTCCAGTCCATCTTCATTTCGGCGGTGCATGACCGAGGCGAGGTACTCGAGGTTCACCTGGTGCACGATCCCCGTGCCAGGCGGCACAACGCGGAAGTTCCGGAAGGCGTGCTGGCCCCACCGGAGGAGCTGGTAGCGCTCGCGGTTCCGCTCCATCTCCATCTCGACGTTCAGCCGGTAGGCGTCGGACGAGCCGAAGTAGTCCACCTGAACCGAGTGGTCGATCACCATGTCGGCGGGGACAACCGGGTTGATTCGCTCGGCCTCGCCGCCCATCGCGTGGAGCCCGGCACGCATCGCGGCCAGGTCGACCACGGCCGGGACCCCGGTGAAGTCCTGGAGCACGACCCGCGAGGGCATGAAGGGGAAATTCGCGCCGGCGTTCGTCGGGCTCCAGGCGCAGACGGCGCGGACATCGTCCGGGGTCACGTAGCCGCGCCCGGCGCTGCGGAGCGCGTTTTCGAGGAGGATGCGGATCGAGAAGGGGAGGCGGTCCAGGTCGACGAGTCCGTCCTCGGCGAGCTTTCCGATGCGGAAGAACGAGGTCTTTCCCTCGGGCAGGTCGACGTGGGTGAGCGCTCCAAACGGATCGGTGCGGTGTTCGGCCACGGTGGCTCCCTTCGTGGTGCGGCGCACGCCGGGGGGCAGGGCGGGCGGCCGCCGGGTTGATGGTGTGGAACAGCCCCGAAACATACGAAATCCTGCGGCGGACCGACACCCGCGGCGGCCCGGCCCGCCTGCGTCGTCCTGGCGCGTCGGCCCTCTTTCGGAAACCCCTGCCGGGGCTGCGGTGTCTGAAGGCCCATGCCCTGTGCTTCCGTCCACCTGATGCTTGCC
>JBJHBX010000508.1:0-2735 GCA_050485725.1 Gemmatimonadales bacterium
TGCTGCGCGTGGAATCGGACCCGGGGACCGGGGCGCGGGAGGTGGACACGGGCGTCTCGCTCCTCGCGGCCCGGGCCACCGTCTCGGGGGGAATGTCCGAGGGGATGCGCGCGTCGCTGGGACTTTCCTCGGCCCGCTGGCGGGTTTCCGGGCGCCGGTCCTACGTGGATCAGCTCCTGCGCCCGGTCACCGAGCTCCCCTACCACATCTCCGACCTGCAGGGGGTCTTCGAGGCATGGACGCCCGGCGGCTCCCGGTGGACGGTGACAGGGTACGCGGGCGCCGACGTGCTGGACCTGGGCCGGCTCGAGCTCGACGACTTCCCCCTCCGCATCTTCTGGCGCTGGGGGAACCGGATGACGGGGGCCCGATGGCTCCGGGGGATGGAGGGGGGTGGTCAGCTCGAGGGGAGGGTCGGGGTCACCCGCTTCGACACCGAGCTCAGGTTCGACGACTTCGACGACTCGCGCTTCTCGAGCCGGATCGACCAGGTCACCCTGGCCGCCGAGGGGCGCTGGCCCGTGGGCGGGAGGGTCGAGGTCGAGACCGGGGTCGCCGCGGACCGCTACGACTGGGCGAATCTCGCCCGGACCGGGGGCACCACCTTCGGCGAGGATCGCTCAAGGGGGTGGAACACCGGCGCCTGGGTGCAGGCCGGCTGGCGCCCTTCGTCGGCCTGGAGCCTCGACGCCGGGCTCCGGCTCGAGGGGTGGACCGGGGGCGGACTCCGGGTGCTCGAGCCCACACCGCGCCTGGCGGTGCGCCGCTTCCTGGGCGACGGGGACCTGGCGGTGAAGGGGTCGGTGGGGCGCTACGCCCAGTTCGTGCACTCGGTGCGCGACGAGGAACTTCCGCTGGGAATCGACGTCTGGGTCACGAGCGGGGCGGCGCTTCCGCCCCTGGTGTCGGACCAGGCGCAGGTGGGCGTCGAGTGGTTCCCCGCTGGTGGCTGGAGCCTCTCCGCCGACGCCTTCGCCCGGAACTTCCGGGGGGTCGTGACCCAGAACCCGGTGAACGACCCGAACGAGCCCGCTGACGCCTACCTGTCGGGCACGGGACGCGGGGTCGGCGCCGACATGCTCCTGGAGCGGCGCACCGGCCGCGTCCAGGGAACGCTCTCCCTTTCCTACCTGAAGGCGGACCGGACCTATCCCGACGTCCTTGCGGGGACCGACGCCCAGATCCGGTATCCACCCCTCTTCGACCGGCGCCTCGACGCGGACCTCGTGCTCCGCTTTCCGCTGGGACGCGGGTGGGACGGTGGCCTGCGCTGGCACGTGGGGACCGGGCTCCCCTACACGCGTCCGGTGGCGGGCTACCCCATCTTCTCGCCGCGGCAGACCCGCGACGGCCGGCTCCGCTGGGCGCCCGACGACGAGACCGGAGGCGAGACGGTGGACGACGGACCCACCGGGGTCGTGCTGGGCCCACGCAATGCCGAACGCTACCCGACCTACCACCGCCTGGACCTGTCGGCCCGGCGGAGCTGGGAGACGCGCTGGGGCCGGGTGTCACCCTACCTGAACATCCTGAACGCCTACAACCAGCCCAACGTGCTCTTCTACTTCTTCGACTACGACGCGGTGCCGGCCACCCGCTCGGGGCTCACGATGTTTCCCTTCCTTCCCACCATCGGGGTGGAGGTGTCGTTCTGATGCGGGTATGCGGCGGCCGCTGGCTCGGTGCCTTCCTGGCTGCCGGGGTGCTCGCGGGCTGCGAGCTCAGCCAGGTCACCGTGGCGACCCCCGAGGCGCTGGTGGTGGTGGAGATCTACCTGCGGGTGGATGAGGGAGAAGGCACGCGGTCGGCCCAGGCACTCCTGCACCAGACCCGGGGGGAGAGTCCGGGCTCGCTGGCCGGGGCCACGATCCGGATCGAGGGGGAGGGGGGAGGTGGGTGGATGCAGCCCGCGCTTCTTTCGGCCTGCATCGAGGGGCCCCTTCCCGAGGAGTTCGAGGGGGCATGCTTCCGCCTCACGGGGTCCGCGGCAGGGTTCATCCGCGCCGGGGGGAGCTACACCGCCCAGGTGGACCTCGACGGCGGACGGCGCATCCATGGTTCCGTGACCCTTCCGGGAGCGTTCCAGATCGAGACGCCCCGGCTGACTCCGTTCACCGGCTTGCGGTGCCGTCTTCCCCCGGGGGCCCAGCTTCCGCTGGCCTGGACCGCCTCGGCGGGAGCCCGCGCCTACGTTCCCGAGGCGGAGATCTCCGGGCTGGATGGTGCCTTCCTCCCCGAGGGCATCGAGGTGCCGAGTGACCCGGTCACCCTGCTCGGGCTCTCGGTCTCGGAGCGCGACACGACGATCGTGTTTCCCGCCGAGTTCGGGATCTTCAACCGCTTCTCGAGTGATCGCGAGATCCTGGTGGCGCTCCAGCGGGGGCTCCCGGCGGCGGCCCCGGTCGACGGGATCATGATCATCAGCGCGCAGGGCCGGAACTCGGTGAACTGGAACCGGGGCGGCAACTTCAACCCCTCGGGGCAGGTCCGCACCCCGTCTCTCTTCGGCGACGGAACGGGCGTCGTCGGGGGGATCGTGAACCGGTCCTTCGCCTTCACCACCGCCGAGGAGCCGGGCATCCCCTCCTGCATTCCCGAGCCCTGACCCACGGACGGTCGGGGTGGCCGGTTACCCGCGCATTCAGGGGTGCCGGGGGCCCGCTTCCGCCAGGACCGCGGCGAGCTTCGTCACGACCATGTCGATGGCCACCCGGTTCGCGCCTCCCTCGGGAATG
>JBJHBX010000509.1:0-2727 GCA_050485725.1 Gemmatimonadales bacterium
AGGACCTCTCGGTACTCGAGGCACTGCGCCGGCGGGATGCCACGGTCGTGCTCCTGACCGGCCACGGGAACATCGACGTGGCGGTGGAGGCCATGCGCCTCGGCGCCGAGAACTTCCTGACGAAGCCCGTGGAGCTCGACCACCTGGCGGCGGTGGTCGAGCGTGCGCTGGACAGGGTCCGGCTGCTCCGCGAGAACGAGCGCCTTCGCATGCTTGATGCGCCGGGGGCGGGCCTCGAGACGCTGGGAAGCTCGGCCCCGATGCGCGAGCTCACGGACAGGGTCCAGCTCCTCGCCGAAACGGATCGGACCACGGTCTTGATCACCGGCGAGAGTGGTACGGGAAAAGGGTGGCTCGCCCGCGTTCTCCACGGGCTCGGCCCCCGCGCTCGAGGCCCCTTCGTCGAGGTGAACGCCGCCGGGCTCACCCCGACCTTTCTGGCCTCAGAGCTCTTCGGTCATGAGAAGGGATCCTTCACCGGGGCACACGAACGACGCGACGGGCTCTTCCTGGAGGCCCACGGCGGGACCCTCTTCCTGGACGAGATCGGCGAGCTCACGGCGGAGCTTCAGCCCCGGCTCCTGAACGTCCTCGAGACGCGGAGCTTCCGCCGCCTGGGCGGGACCCGGGAGCTGACCGCAGACGTCCGCTTCGTAGCCGCCTCGAACCGAGACCTGGAGGAGGCGGTGAACGCGGGCCGCTTCCGCGAGGACCTCTTCTACCGCCTGAACGTGGCTCGACTCCACCTGCCGCCGCTGCGCGAGCGGGCCGCGGAGGACCGACTGGGGCTCCTCCACACCCTGCTCCACCGGCTCGGGCAGGACCTTCCCGGCCCCGTCCCCGCCCTTTCACCGGGGGCCGTCGAGCTGCTCCTGGGTTACGTTTGGCCGGGCAACATCCGCGAGATGCGAAACGTGCTGGAGCGGGCCATTCTCTTCGCCCGGGGGGCGGACGAGATCCGGCCCGGGCACCTCCCCGCGGAGGTCCGGGGCTCGGACCCCGGGCAGCCGAGAGGCCGACGGGCCGCGTTCCGGCCCGAGTCGCTCGAGACGATGGAACGCCGGCACGTGGCGCAGACGCTCCGGCACCACGGCGGGAACCGGAGCCGGGCCGCGAAGGACCTGGGCATTGCCCGGACCACCCTGCTGCAGAAGATCGAGCGCTACGGGCTCGAGGAAGAGGGACGCTGACCCGCGCCCGGTTCACCGGGTCCGAGCACGAGGGTCTCGCCGGGAAGGGGCCGGTATGCACGTGCGCCCTGCGGAAGCATCTCCCGCACGCGCGCCTCGACGGCGTCGACGTCGGTCCCCGGAACGGGCCTCACCGGGGCGGTGCGCGGCCTGAAGAAATCCTCCCAGTGCCCCAGCAGGACCGTGTTCGGTGACAGTTCCTCGATGATGCGATCCGGGTAGCCGGGGGCCTCTCCGGACCCGGCGGTGCAGATGATCAGCACGTCGACGGGAACGCCGTCGGGTGGAAGGAGCTCCGCCGGGGGGAAGCCCAGCGGCGGTCTCGAGGCCGAGTCCTGGTAGTGGATGCGCATCAGCACGTCGCCCCCGGGCCCCAGCAGGTCGATGAGCCAGGCCAGCGTCGGCCCATCCGGCCACTCGTGGGCCCGCTCGGGAAGGGAGGTGCGGGGACGCACCTGTTCGCCGTGGTAGAGCCGGATCCCCAGCAGGTGCGGGGCGTGCTCGGATTCGAGTGCCATGAAGCGGATCCGGCCGTCCGGCGTGTAGTGCCACGCACCGGCCGAATCGGGAGTCCCGACGGCGCCGCCCTCGAGTGCCACCAGCCGCTCGGGGTCGAGGCCCGGATCGCCGAGAAGGAGGTTGACCATGGTCCGCGACCCGTAGATCCGGGCGTCGCGGGCCCGATTCCGGGCAAGGTACGGCACGTCCATCAGGTGGTCGTAGTGCGCGTGCCCCACGAGGATCGCCGGTACGTCGTCCACGGGCGGAAGGAACCGGTCGATGGCGGCGGTATCGGGCACGAGTCGCGCCACGCCGACCTCGACCAACCCGGGGTTCGAGAAGAAGGGAGCGGTCAGGAGCGCGGCATCGCCGTGCCGGATCAGCCATCCCCCGGCACCCAGGTAGGTGAACTCGATCGCCCCGGTCGGGGCGAGGCCTCCGGCTCCCGACCCCTCCGCCTCGATGCCCGGGGTGCCGGCCCAACCCGCGGCGAGTGCGAGACCCGCCAGCCCGCAGGTCAGACCGAGGCGTGCAGCCCGCACTCCCTCGCCACCCTGTCCCGGAACCCGGCGTGGAGCCGGCGCGCGACCGGGCCCACCCGTCCGTCACCGACGGGATCGCCGTCGAGGCGCACGACGGGGCGCACCTCGGCGGTGGTCCCGGTGAAGAAGAGCTCCGCCGCGTCAGCCAGCGACTCGTCGGGAATCGGGCGCTCCACCGCGGGGATCCCCAGCTCCGCCGCCACCTCGAGCACCGCGGCCCGCGAGATCCCGTGCAGGATCTGGTTCGAAGCGGGATGCGTGACCAGGACGCCGTCGAACACCGCGAAGAGGTTCGTCTGCCCCCCCTCCAGCGCCAGTCCGTCACGGACGAAGAGGGCGTCCGAAGCCCCCGCCTCGGCTGCGGCCTGCTGGGCCAGCACGTTGGGAAGAAGCTGCACGGTCTTCAGGTCGGCACGGGCCCAGCGTCGGTCCGCCACGCGGATCGCCGCGAAGCCCTCGTTCCAGCGCGCCTCGCTCGGACGCTGGAATGCCCT
>JBJHBX010000510.1:0-2711 GCA_050485725.1 Gemmatimonadales bacterium
GTCGTGGTGCCCATCGGGGGGGGCGGGATCATCGGGGGAACGGCGCTGGCGCTGCGTTCACTGAAGCCCTCGGTGCGCTTCGTGGGGGTCGAGGTCGAGGCCGCGCCCTCGGCCTGGCTGTCGCGCCGGGCGGGGCGCATCGTCGAGGTCGAGACCGCCGAGACGCTGGCCGACGGGATCGCCGTGAAGCGGGTGGGTGACCTGACCTTCCCTATCCTCGAGGAGCACGTGGGCGAGATCGTCGTGGTGAACGAGGACGAGATCGCGCGGGCCATTCTCCTGCTCCTCGAGCGCGAGAAGACGGTGGTGGAGGGCGCCGGCGCCTCGACGCTGGCGGCACTCGTGTCGGGCAAGGTCGAGGTGGACCCGTCGGAGAAGGTCGTGGCCGTGCTCTGCGGCGGGAACATCGACGTGAACATGATCTCGCGGATCATCGACCGTGGCCTCGTCGACGACGGGCGCCTTGCGCGGCTCAAGGTCACGATGCGCGACCGCCCGGGTAGCCTGGCGCGCCTGACCGCCCTGGTTGCCGATGCCGGCGCGAACGTGCTCGAGGTGGCCCACCAGCGGGAGTTCGCCGACATCAGCGTGGGCGAGGTGGAAATCGTGATGCACCTCGAGACACGGGGGCGTGAGCACGTCGAGGAGATCCTGGAGCGCATGCGGGCCACCGGAATCGGCGTCGAGGAGCTCGTGGTGCCGCTCCGGCGGGCGAAGGCCCGGGTCCCGTAGCCATGGTCGCTCAGGTCAGCGTCGCGGCGGACCGGATCGAGGCCAGGTGGATGGCCACGGTGTCCTCGATCCGCCGGGCGTAGCCGCCTCCCATGACCAGCGCCAGGGGAAGGCCGTGGTGGCGCATCGCCTCGACGACGATGCGGTCCCGCTCGGCGAGCCCCTCGCGGGTCACGGCGAGGCGGCCCAGGCGGTCCTCGACGAAGGGATCAGCGCCGGCCACGTAGAAGACGAGCTCCGGGCGCGCCGCGTTCACAGCGGCATCGACGGCGGCCCGGACCGCATCCAGGAAGGGGCCGTCGGCGGTCCCGTCGGGAAGGGCCAGGTCGAGGTCGCCCGGTTCCTTCCGGAAGGGGAAGTTCGAGGCGCCGTGGACCGAGGCGGTGAAGACCTCGGGGTCGTTCCGGAAGATCGCGGCCGTGCCGTTTCCCTGGTGTACGTCCAGGTCGATGACCGCGGCGCGACGGATCCGCCCCGTGGCCTGGAGGGCGCGGATCGCCACCGCCACGTCGTTGAACACGCAGAACCCCTCGCCCCGGTCCGGGAAGGCGTGGTGGGTTCCTCCCGCCAGGTTGGCCGACGCGCCGTCGGAGAGGGCGGCACGGGCCGCTGCGATCGTCCCCCCCACCGAGCGCCGGGAGCGCTCCACGAGCCCGGGCGACCAGGGAAAGCCGATGCGCCGCTCCTCGGTCCGCTCGAGGGTGCCCAGCGTGACGCGCTCCACCCAGGCGGCGTCGTGCACGCGCAGCAGCGCGCCGTCGGCGGCGCCCTCGGGAACGTCGAACCGACCAAGCCCTTCCGCCTGGGCCGCCTCCCGCAGCAGACGGTACTTCTCCATCGGGAAACGGTGCCCCTCGGGCAGGGGAAGCACGAAGGTGTCACAGTAGAAGAGGCGCATGGCGACCGATGGACCCTGCCGGTGGGGCGGGGGTTCCAGAAGCGCCCGTTTCCAGTCGTGCCGGCGTGCGCACGGGTCGCGCATTCCCCGGTCCGCCTCGGCCTCCACGGGCGGACACGGACGCTTTTCCCCCTCGCATCTGCCCGTCGCGCTCCTTCCTTCGCATGCCCCCCTTCCGCATCTCGACCCGCCCTGCCCGTCCGGGTCGGGCCCCCGGCGCGGCGCTCCTCCAGCTCCTTCTCCTGGCCGGCGTCCTCGGCGCCGCGCTTCCCGCGACCGCATCCACGGCCGCACCGCTCACCCGCGAGACCGTCGGTGTCACCACCGGGGGGATCGAGGGCAGGGTTCGCGACATGGAGGGGCTTCCGCTCCGCGCCGTGACCGTCCTCGTGCTCGATGCCGCGGGCGAGACCGTGCTGGGCGGCGCCACCACTGACCAGACCGGCTACTTCCGGGTCGAGCCGCTGCCGACGGGAACGGCCCTGATCCGATTCCTCCAGATCGGCTACGAGCCGGCCGAGTACGAGATCCGGATCATGGAGGGGGCGAGGCTCCGCTTCGATGCCGAGCTCGTCGCGGCGGCGGTGGCGCTCGAGGGGGTGGGCGTCACCGGGGAGCGAAGCCGGGCGCGGCAGCGGTTCGAAACCGGGACCGGGATCACCGTTCGCGAGCTGGCCAGGGACGACATCCGTCGCCTGCCGGGGCTCGCCGAGGCGGACCCGATCCGCGCCCTCGAGGTGCTGCCCGGGGTCGTCGCGCCCACCGACTTCTCGGCGGCCTTCCACGTCCGGGGCGGGTCCTCGGACCAGAACCTGATCCTCCTGGATGGATTCCCGATCTTCAACCCCTTCCACCTGGGCGGAATCTTCTCGGTCTTCAACGCCGACATGGTGGATCGGGTCGAGCTTGCCGCGGGCGGTTTCCCGGCGTCGTTCGGGGGGCGTGTCTCGTCGGTGCTGCGCGTGGAATCGGACCCGGGGACCGGGGCGCGGGAGGTGGACACGGGCGTCTCGCTCCTCGCGGCCCGGGCCACCGTCTCGGGGGGAATGTCCGAGGGGATGCGCGCGTCGCTGGGACTTTC
>JBJHBX010000511.1:0-2709 GCA_050485725.1 Gemmatimonadales bacterium
GGTAGCCGGCATCGGCATGCCTCAGAACACCGAGGAGCGGGTCGTTCGCGAGGACCCGTTCGAGTCGGCGGGCGGCCTCGGGGGTGCCGTCGGCCACGATGACCTGGCCGGCATGCTGCGAAAACCCGATGCCGACCCCGCCGCCGTGATGAAAGGAGACCCAGGACGCGCCCGAAGCCGTGTTCACGAGGGCGTTCAGGATGGCCCAGTCGCTCACCGCGTCCGAGCCGTCGAGCATCGCCTCGGTCTCGCGGTTCGGCGACGCCACCGACCCGGCGTCCAGGTGATCCCGCCCGATCACGATGGGGGCGGAGACACGTCCGTCGGCCACCATCTCGTTGAAGAGGAGTCCTGCCCGGTCCCGCTCGCCGTACCCCAGCCAGCAGATCCGCGCGGGAAGGCCCTGGAATCCGAAACGCGGGCGGCAGGCTCCGGGCTCCCCGGCCAGAAGTGCCTCGGGGTCGGCGTGGCAGGAGAGGATCCAGCGCCGCAGTCCCTCGTCCTCGGGGAAGCATTCGAGGAGGGCATGGTCCGTGGCGAAGATGTCCCGGGGATCTCCCGAGAGCGCGACCCAGCGGAAGGGACCCCGCCCACGACAGAACTGCGGACGGATGAAGGCCGGCACGAAGCCCGGAAAGGAAAAGGCCTCCGCGTACCCCCGTTCGGCGGCCCGCTGCCGAAGGTTGTTGCCGTAGTCGAAGGTGACCGCGCCCCTCCGCTGCAGCTCCACCATGGCCCGGACGTGACGTTCCATCGAGACCATGCTCCGATCCACGTACGCGTCGGGGTCCTCGCGGCGCCGGAGCCGTGCTTCTTCCAGCTCCCACTCCACCGGGACGTAGCCTTCGAGGGGATCGTGGGCACTGGTCTGGTCGGTGAGGACGTCCGGGGTGATCCCCCTTTCGATCAGTCGCTCCAGGAGGGTCACCGCGTTCGCCTGGACCCCGACGCTCCACCGCGTTCCGCGCTCGGCCAGGGAAAGTGCCCGGTCGATGGCCGCATCCACCCCGTGCACCCGCTCGTCGAGGTAACGGTCCCGAACACGGCGCCCGAGGCGGGACCCGTCCACGTCGGCGATCAGGCAGACCCCGCCGTTCATCGTGACCGAGAGCGGCTGGGCTCCACCCATGCCACCGCAGCCGGCCGTGACGGCCAGGCGGCCGGTCAGCGACCCTCCGAAGCGCTGACGGGCACACTCGGCGAAGGTCTCGTAGGTGCCCTGGAGGATGCCCTGTGTCCCGATGTAGATCCAGGAACCCGCGGTCATCTGGCCAAACATCATGAGGCCCCTGGCCTCCAGGTCGTCGAAGACCTGCTGCGTGGCCCAGTGCGGCACGAGGTTCGAGTTGGCGATGAGCACCCGCGGCGCATCGGCATGGGTCCGTACGACGCCGACCGGCTTCCCCGACTGCACGAGGAGGGTTTCGTCGGGCTCGAGTTCGCGGAGCGCACGAACGATCGCATCGAAGGCCTCCCATGATCGCGCCGCGCGACCCCGGCCGCCGTAGACCACGAGCGCGTCCGGGTGCTCCGCCACGTCGGGATCCAGGTTGTTCATGAGCATCCGGAGCGCCGCCTCTGCCGCCCAGCTGCGGCAGCTGCGCTCGAGGCCGCGAGGTGCGCGAATCTCTCTCATGGCTCCTCCCCTCCCCGCGGACAGCCTCCGTCGGGGATCCGTCGCAGCTCGAGTTCCACCGGTCCCACCGAGAGTCCGTCGTACGTCCCGTCGACGCCCCGGCCGACCCCCTCGGCGGCCCCGGTCGACCGGAGACCCGCCCCGGCGCCAAGCGACCAGTGCATGCCGTTCGGCATCCGCATTCCAAGGTCGAAGGCCTGGTCCCGGGCGGCGAGGCGTCCCATCTCCTCCAGAAGACGGTGGAAGGCCCTCCGGTCGAAGAGCGAGCCATCGGGCCCCTCGAACTCCACGTGGAGGCTGGCGGGGAGATCTGCCCGGCCGGCAGCGGGTCGCACCTCCGCGCCGTGGACGAGGGCCACCCGGTCTCCGGGGCCCAGCAGCTCGATGCGGATCGGTCCGAAACGCTCCTCGCAGGCCGACGGAGGAAGAGGACCTGCGCCCCGCGCATCGACGAACACCACGCCCGAAGTGCCTACCACTGCCAGCTCACCACGATGGATCACGAGGGCCGTGTCCTCGTCGATCCCCGCGCCCACACCAGGCCCCCCGGGGCGGGTCACCGCGTCGACCAGTCGCCCGATTCGACCTCGGGCAAGGAAATGCTGGTCCAGGACGAGATCGTCGAGGAACCCCATGCCCCGAGCGAGCCGCACGCCCCCGTCCGGCGCATCACCGGACGGCGCTCCGGCCCCACCCGGGGCCATCCCGAACACCCCGCCCGGCGGTCCGCCCGCGATCATCGGGTCCGACATCATGGCAGCGCCCGCGCTGCTCCCGGCGACCACGGCTCCTCCTCTCCACCGGTCCATGAGGGCCCCGTGGACCGGCGTCACCTGCCCCTCCGGAAGGAAGAACTCGAGGATCCTCGACTGCACGCCCCCGGTGAAGAAGAAGCCCCCGCAAGCAGCGATCCGGTCAACCATCGCCGGGTCGTGGGCCGCCTCGGGGGATTCAAGCGAAAGGGGAAGCGCAATGGCCGCCCCTTCTCCACCCCAGCGGTCGAAGCGTGCCTTGGCACTCGAGGCCGATGCCTCCGGATCCGCGCCGGCCGTGGGAACCACGCAGAGGGGGCC
>JBJHBX010000512.1:0-2708 GCA_050485725.1 Gemmatimonadales bacterium
ATTCCGGCCTCGGTCAGCCGCCGCACCGCCGCCACCACGAGCGAGAGGACCGCCAGGTCCATGCAAGGGGACTCCTGCGCGTCGATGATCCGGATCTCGATGGCACCGCGCTGGAACCGCGCAATGGCCCCCCGGGCATTCACCCACTCGTGGCGAAGCGTCCCGCCCGGATCCAGGGGCTCCAGCTCCCGGTAGATCCCGGCCAGGAGCTCCTCCTCGTAGGCCCATCGCGACCGGACGACGTCGGGGATGACCCCGCCCGAGACCGCGGGGACCCGGAGCGCGTTCGTCCGGTAGCGTTCCATGCGCTCGTCCAGGTTCGGCTGCACGACCCCCTCCAGGATCGGCGAGGCCGCCGACAGCCCCGGGATCAGGGGGAGGACGAGTCGAATCGCCTGGTGGAGCGCCGCGAACTCGGCATCGCCCTGGAACGGCAGGTTCAGGTGGGTCGACTGGAGGTTCGCCCACCCGTGTCCCCGCACCCCGAAGATCCGGTCGAAGGCCCGGTAGACCTCGGTGTACTCGTGGGGCCAGATCCGGGTCTCCCGGTCCGGATCCATCCACGGATGCACCGGCCCCGACAGGAGGCGGCACCCCAGGGGCTCGAGCCGCCGCTCCACCTCGCGCACCTCTGCGTGGAACGCGTGGGCCAGCCCCGCAAGCGAGGCGGCGGGGCCGTTCGTCTTCACCTCGACCACGTGGAGGACCAGCTCGTTCGACCAGGCCATGGGCCCCCGATCCACCTCGCCGTCGTCCCCGAGGATGGCGTCGGCCACCGGGCGGAGTTCCAGCGAGCGGGCATCGACGATCATCCACTCGATCTCCACCCCGAAGCCCTCGAAGAGGCCGAGGGGGCGCGCAGGGGCCGGGTCCGTCATCCCGTGGCCTCGAGGCGCGCCAGGAAGTGGCGCATGATGGCGAGGTACAGCTCCTCGCCAAGTACCCGGTCCTCGTAGCCGGCGTCGATGCTCGGGTTGTCATTCACCTCGATCACGAGCGCCCGGCCGTCGACCTCCTTCAGGTCGACCCCGTAGAGCCCGCTGCCCATGAGGCGCGCGGCCCGGACCGCGGTGCGCACGACGAAGGTGGGCACCTCCGGAAGGGGGAGGGTCTCCACCGCACCCCAGGCCCGCGCAGCCCCCTCCTCGCCTGGCGCCCGCCGGATGATCTGCCAGTGTCCCCGTGCCATGTGGTAGCGGCAGGCGTAGAGGGGCTCGCCCCCGAGCACACCCACCCGCCAGTCGAAGGCAGAGGGGGTCCAGGCCTGCGCAACCAGGAGCTCCGATTCGGCGAAGAGCCCCGGAAGCGCCGCCGCCAGCGACTCCGGCCCTTCGACTTTCACCATCCCCGCCGAGAAGGATCCGTCGGGTCGCTTGAGCACGCAGGGGAAGCCCACCTCGGCCTCGATCCGGTCCACGTTCCCCCGATGGACCACGAGGGTCCGGGGCGCCGGAATGCGGTGCCGCTGGAAGGCCTCGGCCTGGAAGACCTTGTTCGTGCACCGGATGATGGACTCCGGGTCGTCGATGACGACGAGGCCCTCGTGCTGTGCGCGCTGCGCGAGCCGGTAGGTGCGATGCGCCACCCCGGTGGTCTCGCGCAGGAAGAGGGCGTCATGCTCGGTGATCCGCGCGGTCTCGTCGGGGCCCAGGACCTCGGCCCGGATCCCGACCTCGGCCGCCGCCCGGAGGAACCGGCGAATGGCCCTGGCATCGGAGGGGGGCTCCGGATCATCCTCGCTCCAGAGAATGGCAAGGCTCCACCGGGCTTCGCGGGGCACCGCAGCGACGCGTCTCCGGAAGAAGCGCGCCGCCTGCTCGAGCACGAAGGGGACGTGGGCATCCGGCACATCGGACCCCGCCACCGGTCTCACCGCGTGCAACCGCCAGGCGCCTTCTCCTTCCCCCGCGTCGCCCTCGGGGTCTCTCCGGAACCGTGCCCGGAGCAGGGGCGCGGGAAACTCGCTGAAGATCGCCCGGGCCAGCGCGTCGTAGCGTCGGGTAAGGTTGCGCCCGAAGTAGATCGAGAGCTCGAATTCGTTCGAGCGCAGGGGGCGAAGCGCCCTCCGGGTGAGTTCCTCGATCTCGTCCGAGACGCTCCGCAGGAGAGGAGAGAGGTGGAGGGACTGGAGCGTCGCGACCGAGGGGAGGGGGCGGTGCCCGCGAGCCTCGGCCAGGAGCGAGACGTAGTACCCGAGGGTCTGGTAGCCGTAGCGCCGGCAGAGGTTGTAGACCGCGGCACCCCGCAGGTCGCGGAAGCGTGGATCGGTCAGGTAGGCACGGGCCGTCACGACCTCGACCCCGTCCAGCTCGAAGGGCCAGCGCTCGGGGACTTCCACCACCACCAGGGGGATCATGCCGGATGTCCCCCCATCAGACGGGCTCGATCACGAGGAAGTTCGCATCGTAGGTCAGCACCCCGAGCAGGATGGCACCCAGCACCCGCTGCAGGGGGAGCCGGTACCGCTGCGAGCCGGTCAGGGGATTGTCCCGCAGGGGATCGGCGATCAACACCTCGCGGGTTTCGGTGTCGTAGCCGGCCAGCACCACGAAGTGACCGGTGGGAACCCCGTGAATGTCGTCGTAGCGCAGCCGATCGGTCCCGATCTCCCTGGCGCACCCGTAGAGATAGGTGGCCGAGAGCCCCGCAAGGATCGGTCGCCCCCGCTTCAGGTGCCGTCGGACCAGGTCGGGGGTCAGCTCCTCGTA
>JBJHBX010000513.1:0-2704 GCA_050485725.1 Gemmatimonadales bacterium
GGCGGACCCGGAACTCGGCCAGCATTCCCTCTGCCACCGCGCGCTGGCAGGCGGAGAGCTGCGCGGGAGAGATGGCACCGCTCCCGGGGCCGGACGGGATCGGCGTGCCGCGGCCGGTGGGGGCCGCGGTGGGGGCCGGGCCCGGCGTCTGCGGGCGGGGTGGGGCCATGGCGGCCACGACCCGATCCTCGCCCCTCGGCACGATGCAGGCGAAGGGGGTGGGGCGGGGGGAGGCCTCGCGCCACGCCACCTGGCCGGTCACGAGGAAGAGGCCGTCCTGGTCCTGCCCCGCCCGCGAGGCGGTGAAGATCGAGGTGAGGGGCTCGTACTGCGACCGGAGGTGCGCCTCGCAGGCGGCGACGGCGCGGTTCTGGAGGGCGGTGGCCGGGGCCGAGACCCCCGGTACGCCCTGGGCGAGGACGGCCTGGGGGGATGCCATGAGGGCGGCGACGCTCGCGGCGACGAGGATCCCCGCGGCGCGTGCACAGGGGATGCGAACGCGGAGGGTGTGGCGAGGCATGGCGGGCTCCGTGCGAGGAGGGCAGGGCGGTCACCCTGGGCGGGTCGGGGCGGGTCGGACAGCTCGGGCGGGGGCGGCCCTTCCACGTTCGGGGTCGCAGGGGGTTCGCCGCAAGGATCATGCGCCGGGGGCGGGGCCGCGGGTCCCGCAGCGCGGTGGGGTGCCGCAAGTGCTTTCGGCAGCGGCCGGAACGAGAAGCGGGCCGCCGCACCGAGGTGCGACGGCCCGCCGTCCATCAGGAGCTCGAACGGGAACTCAGTTCCCGCTCTCGTCCTTCTTCGACCCCTTCTCCATCCCGCGCACCGGGTGCGTCGGGGCCACGAGGCTCAGGCGGTTCTTCGCCGAGTGGAGCGAGGAGGTGCGGTACTCGGGTACCGTATAGTTGAGGCTGCGGTTGAACCGCGAGCTCTGATTGCTGATCATGCGCATGTTTCTTCTCCGTAGTCCTGCGATCTATGTATGATGTCGGGTCGGCCGGGGTGCTCCCCGGTCTGCCCCTCCCTACGTGGTGGTCGCCCACCGGGTTTCAGGGCCCTTCCGGGGCCGGGAATCCGGTTCCGGAAAAGCACTCCAAGATAACGCGGAAGTGACCCGTTACAAAGGGGTTCGGGGCCCTGTTCTTCCAGTGCATCGGCCCTTCAGGTATCTTTGATGCCGGACCCCCGACGGGGGTTGCACGAGGGGCCATAGCTCAGTTGGGAGAGCACCTGCTTTGCAAGCAGGGGGTCGCCGGTTCGAGCCCGGCTGGCTCCACTCCGCGTAACACGAAGCCCCACCTGCACTTCGGTGCGGGTGGGGTTTCGCATATCGGACAACCGGGAAGGGGGGGTGCGACAGGTAGTGAGATGCCGGGGCCGAGGCCCGGTACGGGATCGTGACACGCAGCGCCTGCATTGTGCCCATTCAGTTCGCGGTTTGTCACGAACCTGTTTCCATGCGGTGGGATTATTCGACCGTGTCGGAACCAAACGCCAAGGCTTTCACCCCTCTCGGAGTTGATTCGAATGACGGAGAGAACCCGTCGCCTCCCCCCTGTCGCCCACCTCGTCGCTGCGGTCCTCGTCATGGCGTTGCCGAAGGCGCTGGAGGCGCAGACCGGAACCGTAACCGGCCAGGTCCTCGACGATCGTTCCGGTCTCGTGCTCCCCGGAGCCCAGGTGACCGTCGAGGGCACGCAGCGGGCCGTGCTGAGTGACCGGAACGGGCGGTTCACCCTCGTGAACGTCCCAGCGGGCGAAAAGGTCGTGGTCGTTCGCTACATGGGGTATGCCCAGTCGTCGCAGGATGTCGCGGTCCCCGCCGGTGGCTCCGCAGCCCTGACGTTCCGGCTTCTCCCCGAGGCGCTCGCCGTGGCCGGCATCGACGTGGTGGGCACGCGGGACGGACAGGCCCGAGCCCTCCAGCAGCAGCGCTACTCCGCGAACATCACCAACGTGGTCGCTGCGGACCAGATCGGCCGCTTTCCCGACGCCAACATCGGGGATGCCATGAAGCGGATCCCGGGGATCGCCATGACGGTGGACCAGGGAGAGGCGCGCTTTGGGCTCATCCGGGGCACCGAGCCGCGGCTCAACTCCATCACGCTGAATGGGGAACGGGTTCCTTCCGCAGAGGGGGAGGTCCGGGAGGTCCAGCTCGACCTCATCCCAGCCGACATGGTGCAGTCCATCGAGGTCAACAAGGCGGTCACCCCGGACATGGACGCCGACGCCATCGGGGCTTCGGTCAACATCGTGACCCGCCAGGACCCTCCGGGGCAGCGGATCTCCGCCACCCTCGGGAGCGGGTACAACGCCCTGACCGAGCGCGGGATGGCCCTCGGGAGCTTCGTCTACGGGAACCGGTTCGCCGACAACCGGCTAGGGGTGGTGATTTCCGGCTCGGCATTCAACCACCACCTGGGCTCGGACAACATCGAGGCAGCCTGGGACCAGGGGACCGGAGATCGTGCGTTCATCGAAGAGATGGACCTCCGCCGCTATGACGTACAGCGCCTCCGGCGCTCCATTTCCAGCTCGCTGGACTACCGGCTTTCGGACGTATCGTCGGTCCATTTCCGGGCCATGTACAACCACCGCGACGATTGGGAGAACCGCTGGCGACTCCGATACGTTCTGAACGAGCCGAATGCAGACGGGATCGCCACCGGGGCCGTGCGGCGCCAGACCAAAGGCGGCGGGCCGC
>JBJHBX010000514.1:0-2703 GCA_050485725.1 Gemmatimonadales bacterium
CTGGACCTGGTCCTCTGGACGGCCGAGAAGGCCGACCGCTTCGATGACGAACTGATGGAGGCCTTCGGCGTGAAGGGGGAGGGCGCGTGACCGACGCCGGATCCGACGAACCCCGGGCCCCGGGGGTGCCCTCGGCACCCTCGGTGGGGCGCATCCTGCTCTACTATGTCCTGTTCACCGGGGTCGTGGCACTCGTCCTGTGGCGCTTCCCGGAGATCGCGCAACTCCTGCGGCTGGAGCGGCTCTCGGACCTCGGGATCATGGGCGACTTCGCGGCGCTGGTCGGCGAGGAGGCACCGGCCCAGACCACCGCGATCCCCATGGGATGGGAAGGGGCCGTCATCGCGGTCATCTCGCTCCTGGCGGCGCTCTTCCTGACGCTTCCGGTCGCGTGGACCTACATCTTCGTGAAGCGGAACGTCGGCTACGACGAGTCCGTGGTCCACACCCTCCTGATCCTGCCGGTGGCGGTCACCGGCATCGTGCTGATCGTGAAGGGGAGCCTGGCCCTCGCCTTCTCGCTGGCCGGCATCGTCGCCGCCGTCCGGTTCCGCACGACCCTCGAAGACGTGAAGGACGCGGTCTACGTCTTCCTCGCCATCGGGATCGGCCTCGCCGCCGGCGTGCAGGCGCTGGGGGTGGCTGCGGCGCTGTCCTTCGTCTTCAACATCCTCAACCTGGTGCTCTGGAAGATCAACTTCGGCAACATCTACGCCGACCAGCGCTATCGCACCGGGGGGCTGTCGCTGGGGGATGCGCTGGCGGGGGCGGGGTCGGGGCGCGATGCCCTGGCCATCGGTGACCGGGCGCTGATGGCGGCCCTCGGCCCGAAGGAGCTGGGCGAGGTGGCGGCCCTTCGCTCCCGCATGCAGCGCTACCTCGAGGCCGAGGCCGGCGAGGCGACGAAGGAGCGCAAGCAGTTCTCGGTGCTGATGGTCTACGCACCCGAGGTCGGGCCGGCCCAGGCGGTGGTGGAGGCGCTCCTTCCCACGCTGACGGTCCGGTGGAGCCTGGCCGAGATCCTTCCGGGCGACGGCGACACCGCGATCCTCGAGTACCTGGTCCGCCTCCGCGACGACGTGAGCGCAGGCGCCCTCCTCGACGCGATCCGCGGCCAGGGCGGCGCGGCGATCCGGGCCGCGGAGATCCGCTCGCTCAAGGCGGTGGCGAGGAAGGGCTGACCGGGCCCTCGGTGGGACGGGAAAGCGCCCGCGGCACGCCGTCCAGGTCGTCGGGAAAGGGAATGCCCAGGAAGCGCGCCAGCGTCGGGGCCACGTCGGTGGCGCCCATCGGGCTCCGATCGATGCCGGGCTCGACGCCGGGCCCCATGACCAGGAACGGAACCTTCCGGTCGTACAGGTACGGGCTCCCGTGGGTCGTCCCCCGCGGGTACGCCCAGGGGATCGTCCAGGGTGCGAGCTGGAAGCTGACCCCGAACCGGCCCAGGAGCCCCGACGGCCGCGCCGCCAGCGTCGATCGACGCTCCATGACCGCGAAGGAGTCGGCCGCCGCCGCGCCCCCGGGCTCGCCCGCATGCCCTCCCCCACGCACGCCTCCAGTTCCGATCCGGCGCGGGTCCACCCCCTCGAGCTCCGCCCGGGTCCAGGCCCGGGCCACCCCCTCGATTCGGCGGGTGGCGGCGGCCAGGGAGTCGGTGAAGGCTGCCTCGGAGATCGGTGCTCCGGTCCGGATCGCGTGGGTCAGCGCCTCCTGGAACCGCTCCCCCTCGGCAGGGGTGAGGCGCCGCGCATCGAGCCCCCGCGCCTGCCGGGCCTCGGGCACCTCGGGGGCACCGTGGTCCGAGGTGAGCACCACCAGGTAGCGGTCCTGGCCGAGCTCCATGTCGAGCCAGTCCAGGAACGTGCCCAGCAGGGCATCGAGGCGCACGAGGTTGTCGAGCTGCTCCCGGCTCCAGGGCCCGTAGGCGTGCCCGATGATGTCGGTCTGCGAGAGCGACAGCGAGAGGAGGTCCGTGCGACCGGGCCGGGAACCGAGCCCCTCGGCCCGAACGGCCTCGCGTGCCAGCTCCAGGGTGGCCTCGTCCGGCCCCGGGGTCGTGGCCCACCATGGCCAGAACCCGCCCCCCCCGGGGCCCCCGGAGTCCGCGTACCGGTGAGGAAAGGCGGTATGCACCCCGTCGCCCTCGAAGGCCGCGGTGTCGCCCCGGGTCCGGGCCGCCTGGGCGGGGGTCAGGACGGTGGCCCAGGTCGAGTCACCGGCCATGGCCGGAAGGACGTTCCGATTGAACCGGTCCACCCACCCGGGAAGGCTCGATCGGTAGAAGGTCGAGGTGCTGAAGCGGCCCGGGTCCACCTCGAGCCAGTAGACGTGACCCTGCCCACGGCCCTGCCCCGCCATCAGCACGGCGCCCCGGGCCTTTCCGCTGATGGACACGATCCGGGTCCCCCGGTCGTGGTCGCGCATCCAGTCGGCGAGCCCCGACCGGAGGAGGGGCTGGGGTGACCCGCCCGCCAGCGCGGGATCGTCGACCATGGGCGCACGGGGGTCGATCACGTCGAAGACCTCGACCCAGTCACCCTCTTCGTCTTCCCACCAGCGGTTCGAGACGAGGCCGTGGCGCGACGGGAAGGACCCGGTGGCGAGGGTGGCGTGGCCGGGGGCGGTCTCGGTCACCGCGTGCTCGAAGGTGAAATCGTCGAAGACCCTTCCCTGCCCGGAGAGCCGCTGGAACCCACCGGTGAA
>JBJHBX010000515.1:0-2695 GCA_050485725.1 Gemmatimonadales bacterium
TTGAACTCTTCGAGGGCGACCACGGGAAGGTCGAGGCGCTGGACCGCATGGTCGGCGAGAAGATGGGCTTCCCGGAGAGCTACGGCGTCAGCGGCCAGACGTACCCGCGCAAGGTGGACGCGGCCATTGGCGGGACGCTGGCCGGGATCGGCGCCTCGGTCTCGCGCTTCGGGAACGACCTGCGCCTCCTCGCGCACCTCCGCGAGGTCGAGGAACCCTTCGAGGAGGAGCAGATCGGGTCGTCGGCCATGCCGTACAAGCGGAACCCGATGCGCGCCGAGCGGATGTGCGCCCTGGGTCGCCACGCCATCACCCTCTTCCAGGACCCGGCGAACACCGCGGCCACGCAGTGGCTCGAGCGGACCCTCGACGACTCCGCCAACCGACGCCTCTCGATTCCCGACGCCTACCTGACCCTCGACGGCGCCCTCGTCCTCTACGAGAACGTGGCCTCGGACCTGCGCGTGCACCCGGCGGTGGTGGCCCGGAACCTGGACGAACACCTCCCCTTCATGGCCACCGAGACGATCCTGATGCACGCGGTCTCCCGGGGTGGCGACCGCCAGGCGCTCCACGAGCGGATCCGCCGCCACGCCCTCGCGGCCGCGGAACGGATGAAGGCGGGCGCAACCGCCGACCTGGTGGAGCGGATCGCGGAGGACCCGGCCTTCGAGACCGACGCCGGGCAGATCCGGGCGCTGATGGACCCCCGGCGCTTCGTGGGGCGAGCCCCCGAGCAGGTCGACGCCTTCCTCCGCGACTGGGTGGAGCCGGTCCTGGCGCGGCTGGCCGACGCGGGCCAGGCCCTTGGCGCCCCCGACGTGAGGGTCTGAACGATGGGTCCGTCCGCCGCCTCGGGCCCCGACGCGGGGCTCCTTCTTCCCCTTCCCCTGGTCCACCGGGGGAAGGTGCGGGAGATGTACGACGCCGGAGACGGACAGCTCCTGATGGTCGCCTCGGACCGGGTCTCGGCCTTCGACGTGGTCATGGCGGAGCCGGTCCCGCGGAAGGGCGAGGTCCTGACCCAGCTCACCGCGTGGTGGCTCGCCCGCCTCGACGCCGCCGCCGCGTACGGACCGGAAGGAGGGGTACAGGGGCTCGTCCACCACGCGATCTCCGCCGACCCCGAGGTGATCGCCGAGCGTGTCCCGGCGCTGGCGGACCCGGAACTCCGGCCCCTGTGGGCACGCCGGAGCGTTCTCGTGCGCCGCACCCGTCCCCTTCCCGTGGAGTGCGTCGTCCGGGGCTTCCTCGCGGGCTCGGCGTGGAAGGAATACCGCGAGGCGGGCACCCTCGCCGGGGAACGACTCCCCCCGGGCCTGAGGCAGGCACAGCCGCTCGATCCGCCGATCTTCTCGCCGGCCACGAAGGCCGCCGTCGGGGACCACGACGAGAACATCCCCTTCCAGGGCGTCATCGAGCGGGTGGGTGCGGACCGGGCCGTCGAGCTCCGGCGCCTTTCGCTCGGGATCTACGACCTGGGCCGCAGGACCGCCCGCGAGCGGGGAATCCTGCTGGCCGACACGAAGTTCGAGTTCGGCGAAGGCGAGGGCGGCGCCCTGGTCCTGATCGACGAGGTGCTGACCCCCGATTCATCGCGCTACTGGCCCGAGGAGGGATACGCCCCGGGCACGAACCCGCCCTCGCTCGACAAGCAGCCGGTCCGGGACTGGCTCGACGCGCGCCCGGACTGGGACAAGCGTCCGCCCCCGCCCCCCCTTCCCCCCGAGGTCATCGAGGCCACGAGCGCCCGCTACCTCGAGATCTTCCGTCGGCTGACCGGCCGGACCCTCGACGCGTTCGAGCCACCGGCCTTCCGGGGGGCCCGATGACCACGACGGGACGGAGGCTTCGCCGATGCCGATGAAGCGACCGCTTTCACGGGAGGGGCTCCAGCGCGGGATCATCATTCTCCCCTCGGCCTTCACGCTCGGGAATCTCTTCTTCGGGCTCTTCGCCATCGTGGCGGCGGCCCGGGGTGATTTCCAGTGGGCCGCCTGGTGCATCGTCTTCGCGGCGATCCTCGACCTGCTCGACGGCCGCATCGCGCGCTTCACCCGCACGGGTTCCCGGTTCGGTGCCGAGCTCGACTCGCTGGTGGACGCGATCTCGTTCGGCGTGGCCCCGGCCTTCGTTCTCTACCACCTGTACTTTGCCGATCAGTCCTGGGCGTGGATCCTCTCCTTCATCTACGTGACGGCGGCGGTGATGCGCCTGGCCCGCTTCAACGTCGAGCAGGGCGGCGAGGCGAAGCGGTCGTTCCACGGGCTGCCGTCGCCCACGGCCGGGATGATCCTGGCCACGATCTACCCCTTCTTCACCGCGCCGGGGGTGGCCCGGTTCACCGGCGGGCTTCCGCCCGCGCAGACGGTGGCCGTGATCATGATCGCGGTGGCGCTGCTGATGATGAGCCACATCCCCTACCAGGTCGTGCCGAAGGTGGGCCTCGGGTCGCGAAAGGCCCGCTTCATGACGGTGTTTCTTGCCGCCTCGGCGGTGGCCGCCCTGGTGGTGCCGGAGTACTTCATCTTTCCGTTCCTCTGCGTCTACACCCTGCAGGGCGTCGGCCGTACCTTCGTGATGGGGCTGCTCGAGCGGCTCCCCGATTCCGACCCCCTCCTCGACCTGGCCGACGAGGACGACGCGGGCACCGAACAGAGATCCCTCGACTACGGCGAAATCGCCCCCGATCGCT
>JBJHBX010000516.1:0-2690 GCA_050485725.1 Gemmatimonadales bacterium
CTCCAGCACCAGCCGAACCGCCCTCTCCCGTACCTCCTGGGAGTACTTCCGCGACGTTGTCATCACTCCAAGCTCTCAAGCGTTGGAGTCTCCGGCAAACCCGGTGCGGTTCAAAGCCCCGGCTCCAGGATCGGGCGGACAGAATCGAGTCGAAGCGGTCCGGGAAGTCAGGCCGGTACTTGAGCGTCTTGAACTGGGCCTCGGAGTAGGGGTTGTCCGTGGAGGTGTAGGGCCGAGAGTGCGTCCGGGTGACCCCGAGATCGGCGAGCAGGAAGGCCACCGGCTTCGATTTCATCGAGATCCCGCGGTCCGCATGGAGGGTGAGTTCACCGGCCCGCACGCCCTGCCGTTCGATGCTCTGGGCGATGAGTTGCTGGGCCACGGAGGCGGATTCGCGGTGCTGGATGGTCCAGCCTACGACGTAGCGGCTGAAGACGTCCAGGATGACGTAGAGGTAGAAGTAGGTCCACTTCCGGGGTCCCAAGAGCTTGGTGATGTCCCAGCTCCAGAGTTCGTTCGGCCGCGTGGCCAGCAACTCCGGCCTGGCATAGGCCGGGTGCACCAGCTGGTCGCGCCGCTCCCGGCTCTCGCCCTGCTCGGCCAGGATGCGGTACATCGTGCGCTCCGAAGCCAGGTAGCGGCCCTCGTCGAGCAGCGTCGCCCAGACCTGCGCGGGCGAGGCGTCGACGAAGCGCTCGGAGTGCAGGGCCTCGAGCACCGCATCGCGCTCCGGGTCCGAGAGCGCCCGCGCCGGCTTCGGGCGAGGCTTTCGAGGTCGAGGCTCCGGTGGGCGCCGACGTCGGTAGATCGTCGCCGGTGCCGCCCCCAGCGCCCGGCACGCCGGGTACGTGCCCACCAGCGGGGTGAGTTCTTCCACGGTCTGTGCGATCACCGCCCGCTGCTCCCGTCCTGCTTCGCGCCCCCGACCTTGAGCAGCTCTTCCAAGAGCGCGGAGACGTTTCCCTGCACCTCGATCACCTTGCGGGCCGTGGCCAGCTCGGCCTCCGCTCGCTCCGAACGCCGGAGCAGACGCTCGATCTGAGCATCACGCGGATCGGGCTTCGGTCGACCCCTTGGCCTGGACATCGCCTCCAGCGCTCCCCGGTCGCGCTGCTTGCGCCATGCCGTGAGGTGCGAGCTGTACAGCCCCTCACGACGCAGCAGGGCGCCCACCTCTCCCGGCTTCTCGCATCCGTCCGCCTCCTGCAGGATCTTGAGCTTGTACGCCGCCTTGAACGTCCGCCTCCGGGGGCGCTCCACGAGCTCCGGGTCTGGCGTGGCTCGCCCGGCGACGCCCCGGCTCCGGTCGCCCACGGCTCCCTCCACCGGGGCGTCGCCGATCTTCCCTCCTTCTCTGCCGTTCCTCTGCCACTCCATCATCCGTTCCCTTCTCCCTCGCCCTCTTGGCTCAGTAAATCCTCAAGTCTATTCTGTCTCACCGGATGTTGGCAGAGAGGGCGCGTGCCAGGCCGCCCCGCCACCGCCCGAATGCCCGCAAGGGCAAACACACAAGGGAGTTACGGATCCGTACCTGGGTCGGCATGCTCGCGAGCCAAGCTGTTCACTCGCTGTTCACTGAACACCTCTGAACGTTCAGTGAACACCTTCGGTCGGCGGGGGGCGCTCGGATTCGGCAGGCCCAGCGGGCTCCCACTCCACCCGGTACCGACGCTCCGTCCTTTCGCTCCGACGCCAGTCAGCGCCATCGCTGGACCTGGCACCGTTCCGATACAACACCAGATAAGGCACATCGTGGGCACCGTAGCCGATCGCGACCAGGACGTCAGCCTCCACTGCGGCGATTCGTGGGTTCCCGGGACGCGAGACCAATCCCGTCCGGGAAACGGTCGGGTCGCGCGAGTGCCGATCCACGGGCACACCTGAGGGTCGAGCCTCGCTCCGGATCCCGATCGACCCTTCCTGCGCATGGACGACGTCGGTCCTGGCGGCCTCCTCGCCTACCCTTCCAGCATCGCGAGGAGCCCTATTTCCATTCATCCGGATGATTCGAAAGAACGACGACCGCGGTCACCGCGTCCCGGGCCGGCCCCTCCCGCAGGGGGAAGCATCCCTCTGGCGTTCCGGCCCGGGCGGACGCATCGTGAGTTTCAGGACCCCGTTCCGGAGCTCGCCACACCTCACGTGCCCTCTCTGGAGCGACACCTCCGATGAAACCATGTATCTCATGCAGTACCAATGCGTTGACAAGATTCACCTCGACGGAGTAGCCACCCCCATGTCGACCACCTTCCTCATGCCATTCCGCGGCAGGATCCGGTACCTCTTCCTCCTGCTCGCCGCCCTCCTGGTACCTGCAGCGACGCAGGCGCAGGACGCCGCTCCGAGCCCAGAGAGTCACTTCTTCACCACCTCCGATGGCACGCGGATCCACTACCTGACCATGGGAGACGAAGGAAGCTGGGTCGTCCTCCTCCACGGGTTCACGGACAACGCACGCCGCATGTGGTTCTCGACCGGGATCGCCCCGGCGCTGGCGGAGAATCACCGCGTCGTGGCTCTGGATCACCGGAACCACGGACAGAGCGACCGGCTCGTCCCCGGCGGGACGGGCGAAGCCTCCGACGTGGTGGAGCTCATGGACCACCTCGGGATCGACCGGGCGCACATCCACGGATACTCCATGGGCGGGGGGATCACCGGAACCCTTCTCCGGATGATCCCGGAGCGCT
>JBJHBX010000517.1:0-2672 GCA_050485725.1 Gemmatimonadales bacterium
CAGGTAGGTTGCCTCGATGTGCTCCTGGAGGCTGACCGGTGACTCCATCGAACGGGGCATCTCGGACCCTCTCCGCATCCGGGCGTGCCGCGCGGGCGCCGAAAGCGCTTCGGTTCCCCGGGGCCTGTGGGGTGCCAGGCACACGCGGCGCCAGGCACGCGTGGCATGAATGGCTGCGGGCAGTCATGAATGGCTGCGGGCAGTATGGACCCGGGGCGCCCCCCCGCGCCAGCTTCCTGTGCCGACCAGGAGGCGGACGACGGCCACGGAGCGTTTGCCGGGGCCGGAGTGGCGGACTACTCTGGAAGTCTCGCCATCTGTCCAGTCAACCGGGGGGACCCATGCGACTTCCTCGCCGCACGCGGCCGGGTCGGCCAAGCGCCCTGCACCTCTTCGCCCTGCCTCTCGTCGTGGCCCTGGCGGCCTGCGGGCAGGACACGGCCGATGGAGCCCCGTCTACCGAAACCGAGGCGACAGGCGATGCGGTGGCCTTCGTCGGCGTGAACGTGGTGCCGATGGACGCCGAACGGATCCTCGAAGGGCAGACCGTGGTCGTGCGCGACGGCCGGATCGTGGAGGTCGGTCCGGTCGACGCGGTGGAGCCACCCGCCGGGGCCACCCTCGTGGAGGGCATGGGTCGCTACCTGATGCCGGGCCTGGCGGAGATGCACGGGCACATTCCGGGCGGGCAGGACCTGCGCTACGCCGAGAACGTGCTCTTCCTGTACGTGTCGAACGGCGTGACCACGGTTCGCGGAATGGCGGGCTCCCCGGTGCACCTGGAGTTCCGCGACCGGGTAGAGCGGGGGGACCTCCTCGGCCCCACGATCCATGCCGCCGGACCGTCGTTCAACGGAAACTCGGCCCCCACCCCCGAGGCCGCCGAGGCGCTGGCGCGAGACCAGCAGGCCGCCGGATACGACCTGGTCAAGGTGGCGAGCGGCAACCTCGAGGCCTACCGGCGCCTCGCCGAGGTGGCCCACGAGATCGGCATGCCCTTCGCCGGCCACATTCCCGAGGTGGTGGGGCTCGAGGGGGCGATCGAGGCGCGCCAGACGTCCATCGACCACCTGGATCGCTACGTGGAGTTCATGGTTCCCCCCGGCACGGACCTCGAGGGCCGGGGCTTCGGCTTCTTCGGAAGCGGCGTCGTCGACCTGGCCGACCCGGACCGCATCCCCCTTGCCGTTTCCATGACCCGCGAGGCGGGGGTCTGGAACGTCCCGACGCTGAGCCTGGTCGAGCACCTGGCATCTGAGGTGCCGGGCGAGGAGATGGCGCAGGCGCCGGAGATGCAGTACATGCCCCGCGGGGTTGTCGATGGCTGGGTGCGGTCCAAGCGCGACTTCCAGGCTCGTTCCGATTTCCAGCCTCCTGCCGCCACCCGGCTCGTCGAGCTCAGGCGCGAGCTGACGAAGGCGCTCCACGATGGAGGGGCGATGATCGCGCTCGGCTCCGACGCCCCGCAGTTCTTCAACGTGCCCGGCTTCTCCATTCACCCCGAAATGGAGATGATGGTCGCATCGGGGCTCACCCCCTACGAGGTGCTCGTGACCGGTACCCGCAACCCCGCCATCTACTTCGAAACACCGGAGGACTTCGGGACGGTCGAGGTCGGTCGGCGCGCCGACCTGATCCTGCTGGATGCGAACCCGCTCGACGACATCGCCCACCTGCGCCGTCGCGCCGGCGTGATGGTGCGGGGCCAGTGGCTCCCCGAAGCGGAGATCCAGGCGCGCCTTGCCGCGATCGCGGACGAGGCGCGGGCGGCGGACGAAGGTGGAGAGCCCTGAGGATGCCGGGGTCGCGGACGCCGCATCCTGCGTGGACTGGCTGCTCGATGATCGCACGAGGTCGCCACCTTCGCCCTCGCCTACGTACACGTCTCCGTATGACCGAGGCGGTCGCATTCCTCGCGGGCACCCTGCTGCTCGGCGCTCCGCCGCTCTGGGCGCAGGAGAGCCCGGCTCGCTTCATCGAGGCGATCGAGGCGCCGCGGGTTCCCGGGGGCGAGGGCCTCGAGGGGCTCACCCTGGTCGAGCTCCTCGCGGCGACCGGGGTCCCGGCCGCGAGCGTGGCGGTGGTCCACGATTTCCAGCTCCACTGGAGCCGGGCATGGGGCGTCGCCGACGTGGTGACGGGGCGGGCAGCCGACACCGGGACCCTCTTCCAGGCGGCCTCGATCAGCAAGCCGGTGGCGGCCATGGGCGTGCTCGGGCTGGCGCAGCAGGGCGCCCTTTCCCTGGATGCGGACGTGAACGACATCCTCCGGCGCTGGCAGGTCCCCGCGAGTCCCCTGAACGCCAACGCGCCGGTCACCCTCCGCGCCCTGCTGAGCCATACCTCCGGGGCCGACGACGGCTTCGGGTTCCCGGGTTACGCGCCCGAGGCGCCCCGGCCGGAGGTCGTGGGAATCCTGAACGGAGACGCCCCGTCGAACGTGGGGGCCGTTCTCTTCGCACGCCCGCCCTTCGAGGCCTACAAGTACTCCGGGGGAGGAACGACCCTCGTGCAGCTCGCCGTGGAAGACCTGACCGGGCAACCCTTTGCGGCGTTCATGGACGAGGCGGTCCTCGGACCCCTGGGCATGTCGGGATCGACCTTCCTGCAGCCGCTGCCGGAGTCCATGGCCAGGCGGGCAGCCCGGGCGCACGACGGCCTGGGGGCAGCCC
>JBJHBX010000518.1:0-2667 GCA_050485725.1 Gemmatimonadales bacterium
GGCGCGGGGCGCGGCGGGCGCGGCCGGGGCCCGCCCCGGCCGCCGGCGGGTTGCGGCTGGACAAACCGGCCCGGACCCGGTAGATCGGGGGTCCGACCCCTCGCATCCCAGGACCACCTCCTCGACGGAGCCGCCATGTACCGCGTCTCTCGGCGCCCCTCGGTGCTGCCCCCGACCCTCGTCCTCTGCCTGCTCCTGGCCGGCTGCGGAAGTGATCCCGCACCCGCGGAAGGCCCCGACGCCCCGCCCTCCGCCGGAGCCCCGCAGCCCGCGGCGGATCCGGACCAGGGCGCACCCCCCGCCATCGATCCGACCTGGGCCGACGAGGTCTCGGCGCTGGTCGAGCACCCGGGCGTGGCCGGGGCGCTCCGGTACCTCGAGGACATCGAGCCCCGGTCCCTCGACGAGCTGATCACGCTGAACGAGATCCCGGCCCCTCCCTTCATGGAAGAGGAGCGGGCGATCGCCTACGCCGACATGCTTCGCGCAGCCGGCGCGGACTCGGTCTGGATCGACGGGATCGGGAACGTGATCGCCCTCCGTCGCGGTACGGATGGGAGCCGGACGGTGGCGCTCGACGCCCACCTCGACACCGTCTTCCCCATCGAGACCGACGTGTCGGTGCAGATCCGCGGAGACACCCTCTACGCGCCGGGAATCGGCGACGACACGCGGGGGCTCATCGTCGTGAGGAACGTGCTCGAGGCCTTGGTCGCCGAGGACCTCCGGACCGATGCGGATCTCCTCTTCATCGGTACCGTGGGCGAGGAGGGGCTCGGGGACCTGCGGGGGGTCAAGTACCTCTTCGGCGAGGCGGGTACCGGCGAGGAGGGGCTCCGGATCGACGCCTTCATCGCCGTGGACGGGGGAGACGAAACCCGGGTCATGAACCAGGGCGTGGGGTCGCACCGCTACCGGGTGACCTTCCACGGTCCCGGCGGGCATTCATGGGGCGCGTTCGGGCTCGCGAACCCGCACAACGCGCTGGCCGGGGCGATCGTTCACTTCCTTCCCGGCGCCGACGCCCACACCTCGGAGGGCCCCCGCACGAGCTACAACATCGGGCGCATCGGCGGGGGGACCTCGGTGAACTCGATCCCCTTCGAGTCGTGGATGGAGGTGGACATGCGCTCCCTCGACCCCGGCTCGCTGCAGGACCTCGACGACATCTTCCAGGAGGCGATGCGGAGGGGCCTCGACGACGAGAATGCCCTGAGGCGACGGGGCGCCGAGCTCACCCTCGAGGTGGAAATGGTCGGGAACCGGCCGGCGGGCACGCTCGACCCCGCCACCACCCCGCTCGTGCAGCGGGCCATGGCCGTCGTGACCCGGATGGGGGGCGAGCCCTCCATCGGGAGTGGCTCGACGAACGCGAACACGCCGATTTCGCTGGGGATCCCCGCCATCACGATCGGACGAGGAGGCCGGGGTGGAAACGCCCATGCCCTCGACGAGTGGTGGCTCCCGGTGAACCCCCACCTGGCGGCGCAGAACGCCCTCCTGGTACTCCTGGCGGAGGCCGGTTTCGGGGGCTGAACCCCGGGGGAGCGGACGGCGCGGGGCGCCGGAACTCAGCCCGCGGCCGCGGCCGCCGCGGCGGCGGTGGCCGCCACGACGGCGGCCTGGGTCGCGAGGATCGCTTCCCGGGTTGCGCCGGGGATCCCCTCGAGCTCGCTGATCTCGTCCAGGCGTGACCGCCGGGACCGGAGCATGCGTCGGCCGAAGATGCGGCGAAGGAGCCCTGCACTCGAAGCGAGCGCGAGGACGACGGCCAGGTCCGGGGGAACCGGGCCGTCACTTTCCAGCGCCTCGGCCATGGCTGCCACGAGTGCGGCTTCAGGATCGGGGTCCGAGGTCGGGTAGCGCACCCGTCGGAAGAGCCCCATCACCCGGCCCTCTTCCCGCCGCAGGAGCCCCCGTTCGACGAGCTCCTCCGCAACGGCGTGGGGCATCCGGCGATCCGAGGCCAGGCGGCTGATCCATCTGGTCGCGGTCTCTCGCCGCCGGGCACCCGCGATCCGCTCGAGCGCCCGGTCGAGCACAGGGTCTCCCGTGGGCGCGTCCGACAGGACCTCGAGCATCTTCCGACGCCTGCGTCCCTCGACCAGGGTCAGTCGCCCCGCCAGCACGAGCTCGCTGACGATGGCGCCGGCCAGGGCGTGCCGGAACATGCCCCCGTGGAAGCTTCCCTTCTCGTCGTGCACGGCCAGGAGAAGGATCCGTTCGTGGAGGTGAAGCGCGCCGTACATGCGTCCTCCCTTGCGCCGTGTGCCCGGCGCGTCAGTCGGCGAGAACCGCCTGGATCCGGATCGGCTGGACCAGTTCGACCGGCGCACGGTGCCGTTCGTTCGGGAGCCAACGATACCACAGGGCTTCAGCCGCCGCGAGGAGGGCGTCGTCGGCACACCGTTCGCCGGTGCTCCGTTCGAGTTCCACGACCGACGCGTACCCGAGGGGGTTGACCCGGAGGCGCACCGCACCGTCCAGCGCCGCCCGCCCGGGCCGGAAGCTGTCGGCACAGGTCAGGGCCACGTCCAGCGTCCCGATCGCGATCCGCTCCCGCTCGAGGAAGCGGTCCTCGGGCTCCGTCTCGGTGCCCCCGCCGGGCAGCTGGATCACCGGCGGTCCGAACCGCAGGTCGACCTCGAGCCCGCCCAGCACGAGGCT
>JBJHBX010000519.1:0-2664 GCA_050485725.1 Gemmatimonadales bacterium
CACCACAAGGGCCCCCTCCTGCTGGGCGAACTCCAGCGGAAGATCCTTGTTTCGAGCGGTGGCATCACCTACGTGATCGACCGCCTGGCGGAAAAGGGTCTCGTGACGCGGAAGCCCTCCCCCACCGACCGGCGGGCCTCCTTCGTGGAGCTCACCGACGAGGGGTCGGAGCTGATGGAGCGGATCTTCCCGCTCCACCAGAAGGTCATCGAGCGGGCCATGTCGGGCCTTCCCGATACCGAGAAGGACGCCCTGATCGCGGCGCTCAAGCGCCTGGGGCGGGAGGCCGCGGCACTGGAGCCGTGACGCCGCGGACGCCGTTCCGCAGGAAGGAACCCCTGGCCGAACCGGGGGTTCTGAACGGACAACAAACTCAGTAATGAGATGCAGTCATAGATACCATTGATCTGACACGCACACAGTCTTCCATACGTTCCACCCACAGGAGAAGCCCACGATGAGCACCGCCACGCAGAGCGCCACCACCTGGAAGATCGACCCCTCCCACACGACCCTCGAGTTCTCGGCCAAGCACATGATGATCACCACGGTGAAGGGCCGCTTTGCCGAGGTCGAGGGCTCGATCGCCGTGCCGGAAGCCGGACCCTCGGAGGCCGAGGTGGAGGTCAGCATTCCAGCCGCCTCCATCGACACCCGGACCGAGCAGCGCGACGAGCACCTGCGGTCGGGAGATTTCCTCGATGCCGAGAACCACCCGCACCTGACCTTCAGGAGCACCGCCGTCGACGGGAGCTTCGACAACCCGGGCGACAGCTTCAAGCTCCGGGGCGAGCTCACGATCCGCGGGACCACGAAGCCGGTGACCCTCGACGTGACCTACCAGGGCGAGGGGCAGGACCCCTGGGGCGGCACCCGTCGCAGCTTCTCGGCGACCGGGAAGATCGATCGTCGCGATTTCGGGCTGACCTGGAACCAGGCGCTCGAGACCGGCGGCGTGCTCGTGTCGAACGAGATCAAGCTGAACTTCGACATCCAGGCGGTGCTCGAGGGCTGAGTTCCCGCCCCGCTCCGCCGCGCGTCCAGCCCCCGCGACGCGCAACGGAACCCCCGTCCCCCGGCGTTCGAAACGGCCCGGGGGGCGGGGGTTTCCGACGTGATGCTACGGCAGTGGGCGTCCCTCGCGGTCCAGGCGGGTGACCGGTCCGAGTCCCAGCGCCCCCAGGCGGGGAAGCTGCGTCTGCGCATCGCCGACGACGACCCAGGTCATGGCCCCGGTGTCGAGGTAGCGCTCCGAGAGCTCCCGGACCCGTTCCACCGTCATGGACCGGGCCTCCTCGGCCCGGCGAAGCTGGAAGTCGGCGGGGAAGCCGTAGGCCGACATGTCGGAGAGGAGGCCGACCTTGGCCCCCAGCGTCTCGAAGGCGCCCGCGTTGTTCCGGACCAGGAAGTCGCGGGTGATCCGGAGGTCCTCGTCGGTGAAGCCCGGTCCGTGTTCGTCGATGATCCGGCGGATCTCCTGCAGGGATTCGAGCGTCACGTTGCTGCGCACCGCCGAACCGACCTGGAAGGGTCCGGGACGGGGGCCGCCGCGGAAGGCCGAGCTGATCCCGTAGGTGTAGCCGAGCCCCTCGCGGAGCGTCAGGGTCAGCTCCGACGCGAATCCGCCGCCACCCAGCCGGAAGTTCGTGAGCTGCGCCGGCCCGAAGTCCGGATCGGTGGTCGACATGGCCAGGTACCCGATCCGGAGCACCGACTGCGCGGCGCCCGGCACGTCGACGAAGTACACCCCGGCCCGGTCGCTCCCGGGGGTCGGATCGGGTGGGAAGGCGGGGATCTCGGCGCCGGCCCAGCGGGACTCGAGCCCCGCCAGCGCCTGGAGGGTCGCATCGCGGCTCACCGCACCCGCCACGTGGAAGGCCGCGAGGCCCGGCACCAGGTTCGCGCGGTGCCACGCCCGCAGGTCGTCCAGCGTGATCTCCTGCACCGTTTCGAGGGAGCCGCGCACGTCCAGGGCCAGGGGATGCTCGCCGTAGACGAGCCGGGCGAACACCTGGTCCGCAATGGCGTTCGGGTTGCCGGCCCGCTGCTGGATCTGGTTCTCGACCCTCCTGCGGGCCAGCTCGAACTCGGTCGAGTCGAAGCGCGGCTCGAGAAGGATCTCCTCGACCAGCGCCAGCGTCTCGGTCCAGTTCCGGGCCAGCGTCGAGCCACTGATCGTGAAGGCCTGCGGCCCGGCGCTCACGTTGATCGAGGCGCCCAGCAGCTCGATGGCGAGCTCGAGCTCCTCGGGCGTCCGGTTCGCCGTCCCCTGCGCCAGCGTCTCGGCCAGGAGGTTGGCCACCCCGACCCGGTCGGGATCATCGAGCAGGAGGCCTCCGTTCACGCGGAGCGAGAACTGGACGAGGGGAAGCTCCCGGTCCTCGATCCCGAGCACCTTCATCCCGTTCGAGAGCTCGCTCTGCCAGACGTCGGGCGCCCGGAGCTCCGGTGGGTCGCCGAAGGGAGGTTCCACCGACCGGTCGATGTTCGACGGGGTGCGCTCGATCTCGCCCCGGTCGAGCACCTCGACGGGGTCTTCGGCCCCCATCACGATGGGCTCCTCGAAGACCTCCGCCCGGGCCGAACCCGACAGGGCCAGCTCCGCGCGGCCGCGGGGCACGAAGCTCGCGGCCACGTGAGGCCGGCCCCGGATGTACGCCTCGT
>JBJHBX010000520.1:0-2663 GCA_050485725.1 Gemmatimonadales bacterium
GTGCGTGCGGGTCGGCGGTGCGGACGGCGGCGATGGCCGATGCCACCTCCCGGAGTGCACCGTCACTCCGCCCGAGGAGGCTGGCGGCATGGGCGAGGTCGGCGGCCGCGTCGTCGTAGGCGCCCATCTCGATACGCAGCAGGGCGCGAAGGTAGCGCATGATGACGAGATCGGGGCGCAACTCCAGGACGCCACTCGCGAAGGCGTCCGCTTCCCGCGTCCGGCCGGCGACGGCAAGGTTGATGGCGTGGTTGATGTGCATGGGCGTGGCCAGGGGGTCCAGTTCCGTGGCCCGCGCGGAGAAGGCCAGCGCCTCGTCCATGCGCCCCAGGGCGCGCAGCAGGTTGGCGTACCAGGTGTACGCGGTGGCGAAGCTTGGGTTCAGTTCCATGGCCCGCTTGAGGAGCGGTTCGGCGGCAGCCCAGTCGAGCTCCAGGAGGGCGAGACCCGCGAGCGCGGTGTACGCGTCGGCAGCACCCGCGTCCAGCTCGATAGCCCGTTCGGCAGCGGCGCGGCCCTGCTGCGCGGCAGTGGGCATAGCCACGCCCAGGTGGTCGGGAGCGATGACCCACGTCAGGGCGAGGAGCGCGTATGCCCTCGCGAAGCCCGGGTCCACCTCGATGGCGCGCTCCAGGTGTCGGATCGCCCGGTCGGTGCCCTCCCTCGTGCGCTGGTTCCAGTGGTGCAACCCCAGCAGGTACTCGTTGTGGGCTTCCGGGTCGAGGGTGGCCCCCGCGCGGTAGGCCCTCGCCGCTGCGGTGGGCACCTGGAGTTGCAGCGCCCGGGCGATGGCGCTGGCCACGTCCTCCTGCACCGCGAAGACGTCGGCCACCTCCCGGTCGTACGACTCCGACCAGACGTGGTATCCCGTGGCCGCATCGATGAGCTGGGCGGTGAGCCGGACGCGCGGGCCGGCCCGTCGGACGCTCCCTTCCAACACGTAGGCCACGCCGAGCTGGTCGCCGATCCTCTGCACGTCCTGCTCGCGGCCTCGGAACGAGAAGGACGAGGTACGCGCCGCCACCCGCAGCCCCTCCACCTTCGCCAGCAGGTTGAGCAACTCCTCCGCCACCCCGTCGCTGAAGTACTCATTGGCCGCGTCCTCGCTCAGGTTCAGGAAGGGCAGCACGGCGATGGAGCTGCGCTCCAGCGGCCCCTCCAGCGCCCCGGGCAAGGTCACCGGCTGGGGGGGTGGGGACGACCCCACCGGCTCGCCCCCCGGTCGCGCGAGGAGGGCTGCACTCCCCGCCGCGATGAGGACGATCCCGATGAGCATGACGGCCTCCAGTCCGCTCACCCGCTGCCGTCCCTGCTCGCCGTGGTACCACGCCAGGACGAGTGCGGCCAGGAGGCCCACGGCAAGCAGGGCGGTGGCGCCCCTGAGGATGGGCGCCGGCCAATCGAAGGCATCGCTCACCAACCCCAGGACCTGCAGCAGGAGCCAGGCGCCCGCCAGATAGGCCAGCGTCCAACGGACGAGCTTGCGTTCACGCAGGCGGAGGACGGACACGGAGTCATCCAGTGGAGGGCACGGTCGTGGCCGCACGGCGGACGCCCAAGGGAGGCCGGAGGACCCGGCCTGCCGCCGAGCAGCCTGTGACGCGGGGTCTCCCTACTGCGCGGTCGGGCCCGAAGCCGTGCGGAACACGAACCCCTCGATGGACACCCGCTGCTCGCCGGTCTCCTCCTGGAACCGGAAGCACGATCGCGTCGGATAGTGGCCCGAGACGGCGACGGCCGCCGGTGTCTTGATGTCGAAGCAGATGTCCGGACGTCCCAGGAGGAACGCGCGGGTCACCATCTCCTCCCAGAAGATGACCCGCCCTTCGTAGGCGCCGTACATCCAGGTCCGATCGAAGGTGGAGCCGTGGAACTCGTGGCCGCTCAGGTCCACCAGGTGGTTTCCCATGGCGGGCACGGCGGCCCCCACGTCCTGGAAATCCGGATGCATGTAGGGGTCCGGCACCGGAACCACCGCCCGGTCGAACTGGTCGCAACGGATGAACTCCTCGCCGCAGGGGCCGGGCATGATGGCGAAGACGTTCTCGATGGGCTCCATGACATAGTGGATGTCGAAGTGGGGGAGCCCGTAGATGGGGTCCGGCGCGTGGCCCTGGGGGTTCCAGTTCAGGAGGATCCACTTGAAGGGGATGTCGGCGCGCCGCATGGCCTCGGTGGGCAGGGGGAGGACGCGCTCGTGGGTCGCCAGGCACTCCGGGTCCGGCTCGATGGTCCCGTTGCCGTCCAGGTCGAAACAGCGATGCTCGTCGGACCGAGCGGTGGGCAGGGTGTTCAGGGCGCCGGCGGCAAAGGTCACCCCGATGGCCTCGGGAGCGCCGGACCGGTCGAACTGCACGTAGCTGGAGAAGCTCCCGTCGCCGAGCTTCGTCTCGGCCCCCAGGGTGACGGGGTCGTTCCCGGCTCCGGGTGCCGGTTCACAGGCCTGGATCGCGGCGAGCCCACCGAGGGCCGCGAGGATGAGGATGGGGGATGCCGTTCGGATGGACATGGTTTCCCTCCCGCGAGAACAGGGTTGTTCCGAGGTCGTGCCGCGAGGGATCCGCCGTCCTTACTCCGGGCACCCGGCGTTTTGGAGAGAGCGTCGAGGTGGGGTGGTAAGACCGCGCCGCGCGGTCGTGGAGCCGAACGAATGTGGACGCGGG
>JBJHBX010000521.1:0-2660 GCA_050485725.1 Gemmatimonadales bacterium
GCGTCGAAGGGCAGCGCCCCCGCGCCCGGGGCAAGGCCCCGGCCCTCGCGGCCGGGTGCGGAAAGGACGGTCCGTTCGACCCCGGGCACCAGGTGGCGCTTGCGATGCACGCCTTCCGGGGCTTCCTCCCGGGTTCCGGTGCGCACCATCGTGTTGTACCTCCGCCCGCCGACCACCGCGTGGATCCCGGCCACGGCACCCGGAGGGGGCGCCGCGCCATCCGGATCGACCTCGCCGGCCCCCGGAAGGCGCGGCTCCCCCGACGCCTGCACCCGCTGCAGGTACCGGAGCGCGAGGGGATCGTCGCCGACCAGGGTCGGAAGGGGTGCTTCGGGCCACAGCGCCAGGACCGGGGCGCCCCCGACCGCCGGAACGGGGAGGGGAGCCTCGAGCATCGCCTCCACCCCTGCCCGCAGCGCCTGGGGGTCGGAGGTCTCCGCCCGCGTGCGTTGCCACTCGAAGGCAGCCACCGCGGAAACGGAAGCGGGTGAACGCATCCCGAGCCCGGAGGGTGCCTCCATGCCGGCAGGTGGTCCGGAGGCGACCTGCCCCACGGGGCCCGGCAGGAGGAGCGCCCCCATCGGCAGCGCAAGCACCGCAGCTGCGGTCACGATGGCCGGGACACGCTCCCGTCGCCACGCGAGCGCCGCACCCCATGCCGCCGCGACGACGACCCCGAAGGCGGCGCCGCCAGCCACGGCCACGGCCGGGAGCAGCGAGGGCCACCCGGTGAGGGAGGCCGCCATGCCGAACCAGGGGATCCCCACCACGGGGAGCGCGCCGGGGAGCCATTCCAGCACCCCCCAGGCGGCACCCGTCCGGAGCGCCAGGGGCAGGTGGCCCGCCAGCACGACGGCCAGCGCCGCGGCGAGCCCGCCTGCAGCGGCGTGCAGGAGCCAGACCGAGCCGCCGGCGACCACGGCGCCGGGCACCCCCAGGTAGGGCTCGGCGGCGGCCGGTACCCAGTGCAGCGCCACGAGGCTCGCCACGAAGGCGAAGGCCATGCCACCCAGCGCGGCGTCCCTCGTGCTCCGCGACCGGGCCACCAGCAGCGCGAAGCCGCCGACGCCGAGCAGGGCGAGGGGGGGAAAGGGCGCGGGGGGGAGCCCCAGGCCGAGCATGAGGCCTCCCAGCCCGCCCGTCACCATCGGCGAACGAACGGGCGGGACGCGCCGCGGCCCGGGAGGAGGGGGACCGTCGGTCAGCGCCGCTCCCCGGGGACCGGCGGCCCCCAGGTGTACTGGAGACCGGCGCGGACCTGGCCGTAGGTCACGCTCTGGACGAGCTCGATGCGGGATTCACCGACGACCCTGATCCGCTCTCCCAGCGGCACCTCGAGCCCGGCGTGAAGGTTCATCCCCGCCCGGATCGTGTTCAGCAGGTCCTCGATGAAGGTCCCGTCGATGGCGTCACCGCTCCCGCGCATCACGTGGGCGGTTCCCCCACCACCCACGTAGGTCAGGAGCCCGCCGGGAATGCGCCAGACCACGTGGGCGTCCGCGTTCAGCGCCACGTCGGCCCACCGGATCGTGCCCAGGTTCACGGTGGGTCGCTCGCCGGTCTCGGCCTCGATCAGGTCCGCCACCTGCGACTCGAACACCTGCACTTCCGAGCGGCGAAGGGTCGAGGACCAGTGGGAGAACCCGGTGGTCACCCTCACGCCGGGTCCCAGGAATCCCAGGTCCAGGCGCGCACCCAGCGAGCCCGTGGCCACCACCCTCGCGGGGCGCACCCATCCCAGGTCCACCATCACCCCCCGCGGGGAGAGGTTCTCGTAGTCGAACTCGGCGAGCCCCTGGGCGTGTGCCTCGGGGGCCATCGGACCCGCGGCCAGGAGAAGGGCCAGGAGCCCCGTTCCTGCCGCCACCGGCACCGGTCGCCACTTCCGCCCCACATCCCTTCCGCCCGCTTCGAAACCGGTATTCCGCTTCATCGCTCCGCCCTCCCTCCGCTTCCGGGTTCGTCCGCCACCGCCTCCCGCGCAGCCGCCAGCGTGGCCTCGAGCTCCGCTTCGCCGTGCCGGATCGACAGGAAGCCCGCCTCGAAGGCGGAGGGGGCAAGGAAGACGCCCCGGTCGAGCATCGCGCGGTGGAAGCGGTTGAAGCGCGGGATGTCCGCCGCCTTCGCATCTTCGAAGGACCGTACCGGCCCCGGGTGGAAGAAGATCCCGAACATGGACCCCGCCACCCCGCCCGACGCCGGGATCCCGGCCTCCGCGAGGATCCCGAGGAGCCCGTCGACGAGCCGCCGCGCGTAGCGCTCGAGCGCCGGGAAGGGATCGTTCGCCTCGAGCCACATGAGCTGCGCGTTCCCCGCGGCGGTGGCGAGCGGGTTCCCCGAGAGCGTCCCGGCCTGGTAGACCGGGCCTGCAGGCGCGACGCGTTCCATGATGTCCCTGCGGCCTCCGAAGGCCCCCACCGGGAGCCCGGCACCGATCACCTTGCCCAGCGTGGTCAGGTCGGGCGTCACCCCGAACCTCTCCTGGGCGCCACCGAGGCCGACCCGGAACCCGGTCATGACCTCGTCGAAGACGAGCAGGGCGCCGTGGGCCTCCGTGACCTCGCGGAGCGCCTCCAGGTAGCCGGGTTCCGGGAGGATCAGCCCGGCGTTCCCCATGACCGGCTCGAGGAAGACCGCCGCGATCGAGTCACCTTCGCGCG
>JBJHBX010000522.1:0-2658 GCA_050485725.1 Gemmatimonadales bacterium
TTCCGGAACGCTTCCGGCGGCAGGGCAACGGGCGCGGCGCGGGGCTCGGTCATGGGGTCGGGGTCCGGGGCTGGGGAAGGGGAGTGGCGGCACCGGCTGGGTGCCACCCGGCTCGGAGCCGTTGCACGGTCCTGCGTCGAAGTGCGCGGAAACCGGACGCGGACGCCAGTCCAGGGGGTTGCCGCAGCGACGTACCGGGGACAATCTGGGCGGTGCAGGGGTGGCCTTCCAGCACGCCCCGCGCTGGTGTGCCCGAACGCGACACCCCGATGGATGGAGGAGATCGATGTCAGGACGCGGATCCGCACCGGAACCCTGCGAGAAGCATCACAAGGGGGGCACGCTCTGGGCCAGGGGCCAGACCGTCGACGGCGTTCCCGAAGGATTCTGGGAGTGGTTCCGGAAGGATGGGACCCTGCTCAGGTCGGGGACTTTCGAGAAGGGCGAGCAGGTCGGCGAGTGGACCACCTACAACCGCGAGGGGAAACCCCACAAGGTCACGAAGATGAAGCCGAAGCGCGGGAAGGGAGCAGGCGGCTGAAGCCGCGCCGAATCCGCGGCGCCGCGCCCGGCTACCTGGGGAAGAAGTCCCGCGCGCGTCCCACGACCCCGATCCGGTTGCCGGCGGCGTCCACGGTCCAGATCCGCGCCTCCAGGCTGCCGTCCTGGACCAGGGCCCCGGAAGGGGGTCGGGTCCTGCCCTCGACGCCGAAGCCCACGACGGCGCCCGAGGGGCTCCGGTAGACCTCGGCCCGCGAAAGCACCCGTGCATCCATGGCTGCATGCACTTCCGGATCCACGTCGCCCCAGGCGAAGCTCCGGGTCCGGCCCGCGTGGGTCACCTCGATGACGAGGCCGCTCCGATCCTCGCCGAGGAGCGCCACGGGCACGCCTGCCGAAAAGCCGCCACCGTCGACGTGGTCGATCTCGACGAGGGGCACGGTGCCGGTCCAGAGGAGCTGCCCGGCGGCCGCGCGAACCCGGAGTGTCACCGGCGGCCCCTGCACGCCCACCTCGGTGTCGGCTGCGCCCACGTAGGGGGGGCGAAGGGTGATCTCGCCCCCGAGAACTTCGCCCCAGAGGCGCAGGTGCGGACCGGCCCCGGCGAACGACACCGTGCCCGGGAGGTTGAAGTTGATCGCCCTCGACCAGTGGTACGTGCCGAAGCTGTAGCCCCCGCAGTAGCCCATGACGTCGGCGGTCGTGGGCGCGAGGACCTCCCCGAGGAAGTAGCCGTGGGCCCCGATTCGGCCGTCGGAATGGGGGAAGTTCGGGTCGCCCGATACGTTGCACGGAGCGTGGAGCAGCGAGATGTTGTGCCCGACCTCGTGGTTGAAGATGTACTGCGCCGTGTTCACGCTGTTTCCCCGGATCCCCACCGAGGCCGGAAGCCCGATGTACCCGATTCCCGCCACCCCGCTCGACCCCTGCCGGACGACCACCCCGTAGTAGAGGTTCGGGCTTCCGTCGGCGATGCGAAGCTGCCGGATCTCGTTCAGGAGGGGTGACCAGGTTTCGCCATTGCCCGTAACGGGGGGGCCGCCGTAGACGTACTCGGCCCGAACCGTGGCGTTCACCGCGGTGAAGGGGAGTGCCTCGGCCCGCCCCAGGAAGTCGTCGACGTTCCCCGGCGTGACGTTCCCCACCGTCCCCGTCGAGTCGACACGGACGGGCACGAAGGTCACGGCCAGCGCCGGTCGCGGGAGCACCGTCGGCGTCACGTCTTCCGAGAGGACCCCCGCCGCGCTCTCGACCTCGAGGGTGTAGCTCATGCCGGGCTGGATCCGGTTCGCCGGCACCACCGCCTGGAAGGTCGTGGCCTGGTTCATCCGGTTGGGGGTCCCGGAAGGGGGCCCCGAGGGAGATGTGAGGGTGATCGTCTGCACCACGGAGCCCGACTGGCGAAGAACGAGCCGGGCTTCGAAGGCGCCGGGCTCCACCCGCTCCAGGAAGCCCCGGAAGAGCGCGGCACGGCCCCCCACCAGTTCGATGGCGTGGTCCTCGGTCTGGATCGTCTGGACGAGGTAGTGCCCGTCGATGACGACGGGGTGCGTCACCGGCGGGGGTGGAGGTTCGATGGCGGTCGCCGCGAAGGCCACCGTGTCGTGGGCGGTCGCCGCTCGACCCTGCACGGCGCCGGGGGCGCCGGGAAGGGTCCAGGTGGACTCGGCATGCCCGGATCCGTCGGCGGTTGCCGTGGCCGGCGCGAACGAACCGTCACCCAGGAAGCTGACCTGCCCGGCAAAGGGGTCGCCGTCCTGGTCGCGCACCCGGACCCGCACGGGGTTCGGGAGGGCCGTACCGATGTTGCCGGACTGGCCGCCTCCCGAGACGAGCTCCACCGTCCAGGGGAGCGGGGGCGAGGTGACCGTGCCGACGAAGGCCACGTCGATCCCGCCGATGGCGGCGGTGGCGCCATAGCCCCCGGCGGCGACCGGGGGTGTCCACGTCGTGGTGGCCTCGCCCGAGGCCGACAGGCTGGAGGTGGCAGGCGCGAAGGCGCCGTCTCCGGACCATGTCACGCTCCCGGCACCTGCGCCGCCCACGGGGTCGCCGTACTGGTCCCGCACCCGCACGCGAAGCTGCACCGCGAAGGGCTTGCCGCCGAGTCCCTCCTGCCCGTCACCGGCCACGATCTCGAGGCTCGCGGGGTAGGGT
>JBJHBX010000523.1:0-2652 GCA_050485725.1 Gemmatimonadales bacterium
CGCTCCGGACGATCGAGGTCAAGTCGAAGGCGTCGGGGGAGGTGCGCGAGGTTCTCGTGGACACCGGTGACCGCGTCGAGCCCGGCACGCTGCTGGTCACGATCGACGCCCGCGACGTCCAGAACGACTACAACCAGTCGCAGGCGGACTACGACGTGGCGCAGGAGCGGTACAACATTGCCGGCGCCCAGCTTCGCCGCTCCGAGGAACTCCTCCGCGCGGGTGTCATCACCGCACAGGAGCACGAGGGCCGGAACCTGGAGTACGCGAACGCGCGCGCAGCGCTGGTGCGGGCCGAAACGAACCTGGAGCTCGCACGTCTCCGGCTGCAGGACGTCACGATCAGGTCCCCCCTGTCGGGCACCGTGCTCTCGAAGACGGTGGAGGAGGGCTCCGTGATCCAGTCCGCTGCTGGGAGCGTTTCCGGGGGCACGACGCTCCTCACGATCGCGAACCTCGACGTGATCGAGGTACGCACGCTGGTGGACCAGACCGACGTCGGTCGGATCGAGGCCGGGCTGCCCGCTCACGTACGCGTCGAGGCGCTCCCGAACCGTACCTTCGAGGGGAAGGTCGAGAAGATCGAGCCGCAGGCCGTGGTCCAGCAGAACGTGATCATGTTCCCGGTGGTCGTGCATCTCGACAACAGCGAGGGTCTCCTGAAGCCCGGCATGAGCGCCGAGGTGACGATGGTGATCGCGGAGCGCCCGCAGGTGCTCACGCTCCCGAACAACGCGATCGTGACCGTCAACGAGGTGGCGGCGGCCGCCTCGGTTCTGGGGGTTCCCGAGAGCCGGGCCCAGGTCGACCCCGCGGTCTTCCAGGAGCTCACCCGGCGCGTCGTCGAGAGCCGCGGCGGCCAGGCTCCCTCCCGTGAGGAGGAGGCGGCGCCCGCGGAGGGAATGACCGGAATGACGCCGGAGCAGATCCGGGCCCGGGTGCAGGCGGGAGAGATCTCGCCCGAGCAGCTCCGGAGCATGATGCAGGGGGCGGGCGGTCGGCCCGGTGGCGCCGTCGGTGCCCAGGGCTTCCGGCAGGCGCGTGCCCAGGGCGGGGCGGAAAACGGCCGCCCCGGGGTGGTGTTCGTCCGTGATGCGAACGGGCAGCTCTCCGCCCGGCCGGTCCTGATCGGGGTCAACGACTGGAACAACTCCGAGATCCTCGTGGGACTCGAGGAGGGCGAGGTCGTGGCGCTGATCGGTGGCGCCGCCCTCCAGGCGCAGCAGAGGGAGCGCCAGCAGCAGATGCAGAGCCGCATGGGTGGCGGGCTCCCCTTCGGCCGCTGAGGACGCTTCGATGCTGATCAAGGAGATCGTCCTGGTGGCGCTGGCCGCGGTCCGGGCCAACGTGCTCCGATCCTTCCTGACCACGCTCGGCATCGTCATCGGTGTCGGTGCCGTGATCACGATGGTGGCGCTGGGCGAAGGCGCGCAGCAGCGCGTCGAGGCCCAGATCCAGCGGATGGGGACCGATGTGCTGACCATCCGGCCGGCCCAGGCCAGCTTCGGCGGCGTGGCCACAGGCGAGAACTCCCGCCTCTACGTGTCCGACGCGGAAGCGCTCGTGCTGGACGGGGGCGGGATGATCACCATCGCACCCGAGATCAGCCAGCGACTGCAGGTGACCCTGGCCCGTTACAACACGAACTCCGAGATCCTCGGCACCTGGCCCACCTACTTCGACATCTACAACATGCCCCTCGCCTTCGGCCGCTCCTTCGAGTGGGGCGAGGTCGAGGGACGCCGCAGGGTGGCCGTGGTCGGATCCGAGATCCCCGATCGCCTGGGGACCCCGGCGCCACTCCTGGTCGGACGCACGATCCAGGTCCGGGGAACGCCCTTCGAGGTGGTGGGCGTGCTCGAGGAGAAGGGTGAAATGGGCTTCGTCCGCCCCGACCAGATGATCTTCATTCCGGTCACCACGGCGCAGTACCGCGTCTTCGGGGGGCGGGACCGGCTGCGGTCGATCCTGGCCAAGGTGGAAACGGGACCGGCCGAGATGGGCATGGCCTACGACATCATCGACGCCACGCTCCGCCGGGAGCACCGGATCCCACCCGGAGCTGCGGCGGACTTCGAGATCCGGAACTCCGCCGATCTCCTGTCGTCCTTCGCCGAGACGAACCGCGCCTTCACCTTCCTGCTGGCCGGCATCGCGGCGGTCTCGCTGCTCGTGGGTGGCATCGGGATCATGAACATCATGCTCGTCTCGGTCACCGAGCGGACGCGGGAGATCGGGGTCCGGAAGGCGCTCGGGGCCACCCGCACCAACATCCTCTTCCAGTTCATGGTCGAGTCCCTGGTCCTCTGCATCCTCGGGGGGATCATGGGGGTGCTCTTCGGATGGGGAGGCGCGAGCCTCCTGAGCGAACTCGCCGAATGGGACACCCGGATCTCCACCGGATCGGTCGTCGTGGCCCTCGCCTTCTCGGCCGGGATCGGGCTCTTCTTCGGAATCTGGCCCGCACAGCGCGCGGCGAAGCTCGATCCGATCGTGGCCCTCCGGTACGAGTGAACCGGAAAGGCGGCGTCACCGCGGAGCTCCGGTGACGCCGCCCCCCCGGAGCCGCACGGGCCGGGGCAGGGGGGCGGTGTGCGGGGCCCGTGCCCGGCCCCCCACCCCCCCAGGGGGCCCCCCCCCCCGGGTGGCTGC
>JBJHBX010000524.1:0-2650 GCA_050485725.1 Gemmatimonadales bacterium
CCTCGCCGACGCGGTCGGGAAGGTGCATGCCCAGGCCGAAGGCCGAGTAGAAGAGCGCCCCCAGGAAGAGGACGAGCATGGTCGCTGAAATGATCAGGAAGATCTTCTCGATCTTCTCGGCGGTCATCCGTCTGGCGGCCATGGATCAGCGCCCCAGGAATTCGAAGTACATGGCGAGCCACATGCCGGCCATGACCATGATGTAGAGCATCATCAGGAAGAGGGTGCCCACCGGAAGGGGAATCTCGTCCCCGGCGGTGGGAACCTCTCCAGCTTCCTCCTGGCCCCGATCGGGGCGCATCTCGTCATGCATTCGGATCTCCGTTGCTCAAGAAGGCTTTCTGGAGGTAGAGGGCGAGGAGCCATGCGAAGCCCACGAAGAGGCCGATCAGGGCCATCGCGACCAGGTAGCGCCCTCCCTCCACCGGCTGGCCGGCCAGGAAGTCCGAGAGCGTATGCCAGATCACGAGGGCCATGGCGGCCCCGGTCACGAAGAAGAAGACGAGGACGGCGGTGAGGCTCGCGGTCCCGGGGTGTTCCGATCGCGGCATGGAGTCGCTCCGGCACGGGGTGGGCGTGAGAACGGGGCGTCGGAGGGCAAGCGGTGTGCCCACCTTTCGGTGCCTTGAGGCGTGGGTCAAGCAGGCGGGAGAACGACCGCGGAAATGTGGCGTGCTTGCGGGGTTTTCGGGGTGAGGGGCGCCCCGTGCCGTCGCCGCTCGCGGCCGGAAAAGCGCTCGCAAGACGTCAGGTGAGCGCCTTCGCCATGCGACCGGCATGGGTCATCCTGTCTCCTTTGGCCGGCGGACGAGGGGACGCCGCGTCCCGCCCGGGCGGTACGGCGCAGGCGCGGCGGGCCGCACTGGCTGCATCGGGCCGCCTTTGCCGACCTCCGCTTGCGCCCCCTGTCGCCCCGGGGTGAACTTCGAACCGCGCCTGGCCCGCTCCCCCCCTTCCCCCCCTGCCGTGACCCAACCCGTCGCCGCCGCCGCCGCCCCCTCGAGGGCGAGGGCCTACTACGAGCTCACGAAGCCGGGGATCGCGGTCTTCGTCATGCTCACCGCGGGCGTCGCGTACTACGTGGGGACCGGGGGACGGCCCACCTTCGCGCCCCTCTTCCACACCCTCTTCGGAACGGTGGTGGCCACGGCGGGTGCGCTCGCGCTGAACCAGTACATCGAGCGCGAGGTGGACGCGCGCATGCGCCGGACCGCGACGCGCCCCCTTCCCTCGGGCCGCCTGCGACCGGCCGAGGCCCTGGTCTTCGGGCTCCTCCTGGTGCTCGGCGGGGTCGTGCACCTCGGGCTCACGGTGGGAACGCTCCCGGCGCTCCTGACCCTCGCCTCGGCCATTGCGTACAACTTCGTGTACACGCCCCTCAAGCCGCGCTCGTACTCGGCCACCTTCGCGGGTGCCATTCCCGGGGCGATGCCGGCGCTGATCGGCTGGACCGCGGCCACCGGGGCGGTCACGCTGGGGGGGCTCGTCCTCTTCACCGTGGCCTTCCTCTGGCAGCTCCCCCACGTGCTGGCGCTGGCCTGGCTTCTCCGCGAGGACTACCTGCGGGCCGGGTTTCTGCTCACGCCCCCCACCGACACCGATGGCCGGGTGATCGGGAACCAGCTCGTCCTCTACTCGACCGCGCTGATCCCCGTGAGCCTCGCCCCCACGCTGATCGGCCTGACCGGCCCGGTCTACTTTGCGGGCGCCCTGCTCCTGGGGTCGGTGGTCCTCTGGTGGAGCTTCCGGGCGCGCATGGGCATGTCGAACGCCTCCGTGCGCCGGGTCTTCCTCGGCTCGCTCGCGTACCAGCCGCTCCTTCTCGGGCTGATGCTCCTCGATACCGTGCGGGGGTGACCGGTGCGCGCCGGTTCCCCCTCGCCCGCGCACTTCCGCGCCCCTCCGGGCTCCCGTTCCGCGAACCCCCCTTCACGATGCTCCGGTTTCCGATGCCGCTTCGTCCACTCGGCGCCCTGGTCCTCGTCCTCCTGCTCCCGGGCACGGCGTTGAGCCAGGCCCCGGGTCAGCTTCCCGGCGCGGCCCCCAATCCTGCCGCCGAGGATCGCCCCCGTGCGCGGGACCTCGGCATCGAGATCGGGATCTTCGAGCCCGGGCGCTGGAACGCCATCACCGACGTGGCCGGGGTGCGCGTCGGCCAGGCGACGGTGATCGAGGGCGACGCGATCCGGACCGGGGTCACGGCCATTCTCCCCCACGGCGGCGACCTCTTCCGCGAGCGAGTGCCGGCGGCGATCCACGTGGGGAACGGTTTCGGGAAGCTGGTCGGGATCACCCAGGTCAGGGAGCTCGGCGAGCTCGAGACCCCGGTGCTCCTGACCTGCACGCTCTGCGTCTGGCAGGCGGCCGACGCCATGGTGGAATGGATGCTGGAGCATCCGGGGATGCAGGGCGTGGGATCCGTGAACCCCGTGGTGGGCGAGACGAACGACGGCGGGCTGAACGACATCCGGAGCCGCCCGGTGCGCGCCGAGCACGTGCGCGCCGCCCTCGAGGGCGCCGACACCGGGCCGGTGGCGGAGGGATCCGTGGGTGCCGGCACCGGCACGCGGGCCTTCGGCTGGAAGGGCGGAATCGGCACGGCCTCGCGGGTCCTCCCGGCGTCGCTCGGCGGCTGGACGGTGGGGGTCCT
>JBJHBX010000525.1:0-2647 GCA_050485725.1 Gemmatimonadales bacterium
CCGCCGATCACCGAACTGCGGAGGACGGAGGATGCGAGCCTCGTGGCCGAGCTGGGGCGCGGGGATCACTCGGCCCTTCTCGCCGCCGGGTGGACGGCGCCGGTGCCTTTCGTGGCGAAGGGCCGCGACGGGGTCACCGACATCTGGGGCGTCTTCATGAAGCCGTCGAACTTCGATCCGTCGGTGCGCTACCCGGTCATCGAGTCGATCTACGCCGGGCCCCACGACAACCACGTGCCGAAGGCGTTCTCGGTCTTTCCCGTGCGTGGCATGCTCCCCCAGGCCGAACTGGGCTTCGTGGTGGCCATGATCGACGGCATGGGGACCTCGAACCGCTCGAAGGCCTTCCACGACGTGGCCTGGAAGAACCTGGGGGACGCGGGCTTCCCGGACCGCATCCTCTGGCACCAGGCGGTGGCCGCCGAGCACGACTGGTACGACATCTCGCGGGTGGGAATCTACGGGGGCTCGGCCGGGGGGCAGAACGCCATGGGGGCGCTCCTCTTCCACGGCGACTTCTACCACGCCGCGGTGGCGGACAACGGCTGCCACGACAACCGGATGGACAAGATCTGGTGGAACGAGCTCTGGATGGGGAAGGTGGGGCCCCACTACGACGCGTCATCGAACGTGACGAACGCCCATCGCCTGCAGGGGCGGCTCCTGCTCACGGTGGGCGAGCTCGACACGAACGTGGACCCGTCGTCGACCTACCAGGTGGTGGACGCCCTGATCCGGGCCGGGAAGGACTTCGAGTTCCTGATGATTCCCGGTGGCGAGCACGCCCGGGGGCCGGTGCACGAGCGGAAGCGCTTCGATTTCTTCGTGCGGCACCTGAAGGGGCTCGAGCCCCCCGACTGGAACCGCGACGGGGTCGGGACCATGGCCGCCGACGGCCTCTAGCCGCGGGGGGCGGGCACCGGCTCAGTACAGGGCGACCCTCAGCCCCAGCCCCAGCTCCCAGATCCGTCCGGTGGTCGGGTAGCGGGTCTGCCCCGCCTCGAAGCGGGGGTGGATGCGATCGGTGACACGGAAGACGAGGCCGCCCCGGAGCGCCGGGGAGAACCCGGTGCCGCCCTCGGCCACGTAGACGCCGAGCTCCCCCCGGATGAAGGGAGCCACGAGGAACCCGTCGCCCCGGGGCAGGTCGCCGCGGGTGACGCCGGCCCGGAGGGTCCACCCGTCGATGTCGGGGCAGGGCTGCACGTTCCGGCAGTCGCCCCGGACGGTGACGGTCGTGGCCTCGGCCGAGGGAAGGAAGCCGCGGATTCCCGGCGCGTCGAAGCGAAGCCCGAGCGCCTGCGAGGCGTCGCCGAACTGGGTTCCGAAGGGCCCCTGCTCGGTGCTCCAGGCCGCGTGGGCGCCCAGGTACCAGCCACGGACGCCGTCGTCCTGGGCGGCGGCGGGCGTGGCTGCGGTGAGGAGGACTGCCGGGAGGGCCGGGAGGAGGAACGAGAGGCGTGGCAAACGCGTCACGGGGGCGGTCCGGGGAAGCGGGGTGGAGGACGGGGCGCAGCAGGGAGGTGGGGAACCGCCGAGGTACCCCCCGGTACCCTTTCGCGCTCCCTTCTTCCCTCGAATGCCAGGAAGGTGCCATGCGGAACCCGAACGCCCTCTCACGGACGCGCCCGGCCCGGGGCCGGCTCCTCCTGCATCTCGGTGCCCTGGCCGCCGTCGCGGCGTGCGGCCCCGGCGACGACCTCCCCGCCGCCATGGACGACGACGACCCCGCCCCCCTCGTGCTGACCGGCGCCACCCTCTGGGACGGCACCGGTGCTCCGCCCGTAGAGGACGCGGTGGTGGTGATCCGGGGGGGAAGGATCGAGGCGGTGGGTCCCGCGGGGTCGGTGGCCATCCCCGAGAACGCCCGACGGCACGCCGTGGACGGCCGCTGGATCGTGCCCGGGCTCGTGAACGCCCACGGCCACGTGGGGCAGGCGCGGGGGCTCGAGTCGGGAACCGTGGCGCACACCCGCGAGAACATCGAGGCGCAGCTCGCCCTCTACGCCCGCTACGGGGTGACGACGGTGGTCTCGCTGGGGGAGCCGGGGTACGTGGGCGTCGAGGTGCGCGAGGCCCAGCGGGCCGACGCGGAGAGCGCCGACGGTCCCTCCCTGGACCGGGCCCGCCTCTTCGTGGCCGGCGTCGTGATGAACCCCCGGACCCCGGACGAGGCCCCGGGGCAGGTGGCGGAGCGGGCGGCCGAGGGGGTGGACTGGGCGAAGATCCGGGTCGACGACAACCTCGGTGCCGGCGAGAAGATGTCCCGCGAGACCTACGCCGCGGTGATCGAGGCGTCGCACGCGGCGGGCCTCCCGCTCACGGCGCACCTCGTCTACCTGGAAGATGCGAAGGGGCTGGTCGACGAGGGGGTCGACGTGCTCGGACACTCGGTGCGGGACCTTCCCGTCGACGACGTGCTCATCGAGGCGATGCGGGCCCGGGACGTGTGCCTGCACCCCACCCTGACGCGCGAGGTGTCGACCTTCGTCTATGCCGAGCGCCCCGACTTCTTCGATGACCCCTTCTTCCTGCGCGACGCCGACCCCGAGGTGATCGCCGCGCTGGAAACCCCCGAGCAGCAGGCGCACTACACCGGGCGGGCGGCCGACTGGTACCGGGCGCAGCTCCCGGTGGCCGCCGCGAA
>JBJHBX010000526.1:0-2646 GCA_050485725.1 Gemmatimonadales bacterium
GCCACTGCCGAGGGCGGGATGGCCCTCGACGCGCGGATCGAGCTCGTGGAGGCTTCCACGTGAGCGACCCCGACCGGCACGGCCCGTCTCCCGACCCGCCCGACGAACGCGCGCTCCGCGAGGAGCTGGTACGTTTCGCCCGCCGGATCCTCCACCTCGAGGAGGAAGGACGCCTCCTCGATTCCCCCGCGGACCTGCAGGTCGTGATCGGCGAACTCAGGCGGCGCCTCTTCGAGTGGGAGGTGCGTCGTGCAACGGAACTCCGGGATGCCAGGAGCCGGGAGGGGGCGACCGACCCGGACCGGGTGGTGCGGGAAGCCCAGGCCCGCGACCAGGCCCTGCGCGACGAGCTCGGGGGCGAGAGCACCGACGAACCGGACGGACCGGACGAGGGAGGTGCCCGGTGAGTGGAGGGGGGCCTCCACCCCTTCGCCCCGCGGAAGAGCGGAGCGCGTGGCTCCTGCTGCGCCTCGAAACGGAGCTGCGGCAGCGGATCGAACGGATCCGGTCCGGCCTCGCCGACCCCGGGCTCGCCCGCACGGTGGAGGGGCTGGCACGCCCCGACGGAGTCCGACGGGAACTCGACGAGCTGAGCGCGGCCATCGAGGAGGCGCTCCGTGCCCTGGGCGCAATGCGGGGCCACCTGACCCATCCCGACGAGGGGACACGGGTCGAGGGTCGTCGTCCCGAGGCGAGGGCGGACGACACCCCGGCCGGGCTTCCCGAGGTGCTCGAGGAGCACCTGCGCGATCGGGCGAAGGCCCCTGGGTTCGAGCACGAGGTCGTCCACGACGCCGTGCGCGGATGGGTCGTGCGGTGGAAGGAACGGAACCCCGACGGCGGCGTGTACGCCTCCGGCCGCCTCTACCAGCGTCCGTGGGAATGGATGAAGACGCGGGGGCAGGCGGGCTGATCGCTTCCGGGCCCAGCCGGTCCCCGGTCGGTCAGCGCTCGGCGACCTCGATGGTCCCCGGTTCGCCGGGCCCGTCCAGCTCGAGGGTCCCGCCCCCCGCCGGCCATCCTCCCACGGCCCTGAGCGCGTCTTCGCCGTAGAAGAGGCGGATGTACCTGGCCTGCGAGGGGGTGACCCTCCGGACCGCCCAGACGAGGTGCACGTAGTTGGGCTCGCCCGGATCGGCCAGGAGGGGCATCCTGGCCTCGGCCGGGGTCCGGTCCCCCTTGCGGTTGTTGCAGGGGGAACAGGCGGTGACGACGTTCTGCCAGCTGTTCGCGCCGCCGCGGGAAACCGGGAGCACGTGATCCCGGGTCAGGAACTGCCGCCCCCTGAGTTCGCGACGGTGTCGCCCGCAGTACTGGCAGACGTAGTCATCTCGCGCGAAAAGGAAGGTGTTCGTGACCTGCCGCCGGAAACGATGCGGCACGTGGACATAGCGCACGAGCCGGATCACGGTCGGACACGGAAGAACGCTCCGCTCGGACCGGAAGCGACGGGCGTCGTCCACCTCGAGGATCTCCGCCTTCCGGTCGAGCACGAGCCGGATCGCCCGGCGGAGGGGAACGAGCGTCAGGGGCTCGAAGGAGGCGTTGAGCGCCAGGCAGCCCATGGGAATCGCACCTCCATGTTGAAGGTTGCCCCGGAATCTACGGGGTCTCTTCGCCCTCCGCCAGCGGACGCGGGGTCACGATTCCCGCACGAACCAGGGTGCGCCCGGTCACATCAGGGCCACCGGATCGCGGTCCACGGCGATCCGGACATCGCCCGGAGGAAGCTCGACCCCTTCGAGGAAACTCCGGAGCGCCCGCGAGACGGTCCCGACGTCTCCGCCGCGCAGGAAGAAATGCCAGCGCCAGCGGCCATGAAGCCGCTCGATCGGGGCCGGCGCCGGACCCACGACCCCCACGCCCCTCACCGAGGTCCGGTGCCACCAGCCGGTGGCGACCTCGGCAGCGGCGGCCGCCCGCTCCGGGTCGGGGGAGCTCACGATGACGTTCACGAGGCGCAGGTGGGGTGGGTAGGTCGGGGTCTTTCGCTCCTCCAGTTCACGGGCGGCGAAGCCCTCGTAGTCGTGCGCGAGGGCGGCCCGGATCGCGTAGTGCTCCGGCACCGAGGTCTGGAGGATCACCTCGCCTCCACCTGGTCCCCGCCCCGCCCGTCCGGCTACCTGGGAAAGGAGCTGGAAGGTGCGCTCGCTGGCGCGGAAGTCCGGCAGGTGGAGGCCCACGTCGGCATTCACGATCCCGACCAGCGTCACGTTCGGGAAGTCGAGCCCCTTCGCGATCATCTGCGTACCGAGGAGGAGGTCGACCTCGCCGCGCCCGACGCGCCCGAGGATCTCGGCATGCGCCCACTTCCCCCCGGTCGTGTCCACGTCCATGCGGGCGAGGCGTGCCTGGGGAAAGGTCTCCGAGACGACCCGCTCCACCTGCTCGGTCCCCAGCCCGCGCCAGGAGAGATCGGAATCACCACACCGGGGGCAGCGGGTGGGAACGGGTTCCTCGTGGCGGCAGTGGTGACAGACCAGGCGCCGCCGCGCCCGGTGAAGCGTCAGCGAGACCGAACAGTTGGGGCATACACCGACCTCGCCGCAGGCGCGGCACTGGACGAAGGAGGCGTACCCGCGGCGGTTGAGCAGGAGAATGGACTGCTCCCCCCGGTCCAGGCGGAGTCGCACGGCCTCGATCAGG
>JBJHBX010000527.1:0-2629 GCA_050485725.1 Gemmatimonadales bacterium
GCCTTCGGCGTCGCGACGGCACTGATCTACGCCCCGGGAGCCTATGCCGGGATCGAGGAACTCGTCGAGATCTCGCGCGTCGTGGCGGAGTACGGGGGCGTCTACATCACGCACCTGCGGAGCGAGTCGTACTTCATCATGGATGCGCTCGACGAGGCGATCGAGATTGGCGAGCGTTCCGGGGTCCCGGTGGAGATCTACCACCTGAAGCTTGCGGGCCAGGAGAACTGGGGACTCACCGGTGCCGTCATCGAACGGATCGATGCCGCCCGTGCGCGGGGCATCGACGTCAGCGCGGGCATGTACCCCTACACGGCGGCGTCCACGGGACTGACCGCCTGCTTCCCGCCCTGGGTGCAGGCCGACGGCAACCTCTACCGGAACCTCGCGGATCCCGATGCCCGGGCCCGGATCCGGGCCGAGATGACCGGGCCTCCCACCCGTTGGGAGAACTGGTGCCGGCTCGCCACCCCCGAGGGGAGCAGGATCGCATCGGTCTCGAACCGCGATCACGTGCGGTGGGTCGGCCAGTCCCTGGCCAGAGTCGCCGAAGACATGGGGGTGGACTGGGTCGACGCCGCCATGGACCTGGTCCTCGCCGACCGCTCCCGGGTGGGGATGATCTACTTCGCGATGGACGAGGACAACGTCCGGACGAAGCTGGCCCTGCCGTGGATGAAGTTCGGGACCGACGGATCGGGCTGGAACCCACGCGGGGCCGGCGGGCAGCCGCACCCCCGGGCGTACGGAACCTACCCCAGGATCCTCGGGAGGTATGTCCGCGATGAGGGCGTGATCACCCTGGAGGATGCGATCCGCAAGTCGTCGTGGGCCGTCGCCGAGCGAATCGGACTCAGCAACCGGGGACTCCTGGTGGAGGGCTTCTACGCCGACGTCGTCGTCTTCGACCCGGAGACCATCGAGGAGCGCTCCACCTTCGAACGTCCCCACCAGCTCGCCCGCGGCATGGTACACGTCCTGGTGAATGGAGAGGCGGTGATCCGCGACGGCGAGGCCACCGGCGCCCGGCCGGGCCGCTTCGTGCGGGGTCCCGGCTCAAGGGCGATCCACTCGGGCCGGTGATCGGAGCGAGGGCTGCAGGGCGAGGGCCCCGAAGTTGGTGGGTGGCTTCCCGGGAAGGGGAGGCCCGCCTTCAGGGCGGCGCGTCGAAGACCGGCGTCCGGACCTCGTAGCGCTGCACGGGCAGGCGAAGGGCGCGCACCATGAGCCTGCGCAGGCCGCGACCCAGGGCGCTTCCGACCTCGTCCCTTCCCTCCACCGCGGCGCCCAGGTCCCCCCGCAGCCATCGCCGGAGCTCGTCCAGGTCCGAAAGCGACAGGGTCTCCACCTCCATGCGGGCCAGGTAGTAGAACCTTCCGGGCCGATCGGGGCGAAGCCGGGGTGCGAGCTCCCCCTGCAGGAAGGAAACGGCGGCGGAGGCCGATGGGACCTCGATCGTCTCGCCGTCGGAGGTCTCGACGAGGTACCGGAGCGAGAGCGGATCCAGGCGGACGGTGGCGCGCCAGTCGTGCCGGCCCTCGAGAGCATCGAAGGTCCGGGAACGCCAGAGTTCGGTCACGACCCGCACGCGGACGGGGAGACCCGACTGCAGGCTCGACTGGACGCCCTCGCCCTGCAGGAACGGCCCGAGCGACACCCGCGGGGCCCCGGTGGCGGCCTGCAACTGCACCGAGAGGGGCGGGGGCGTCTGCTGTGCTTCGAGCTTCGATGCGAACAGGGCGAACAGGAGAAGACCCAGCCGGGTTCCGCGGCGAACCGCGCAAGTCACCGGGCCGTGCGGAGCTCGCCGGTCAGTTGGGTGACCGCGAGCCTTGGAGTCCGGGGGGGGTGGAGGGTTCGCCAATGCTCAGAACCGGTGAATCAGGCGAACGAAGAAGTTGATGCCCTGGTCGCGTCGGTTCAGTGGCCAGCTCCAGTAGACCCCCACGGGGCCCACGAAGAGACCGACCCCCATGTCCGCCCGCGTCGGGGCATCGAGCCTGGTCGGGAAGTCGCCTGCCTCCTCCTCGTGGGTCCAGCCTTTCCCGAGCCCCGCGAAGACGGTCCACGCGGGGCGCAGCGAGATGAGCGAGTCCGTTTCCCAGTTGCCGGTTCCGGGCTCCCAGCTGAAGGGCAGGCGCCCCTGAAACTCGGCCCTTGCGAGGACCACCCCGTCGCAGCCGTACGCGGCGTAGGCCGCGGCGCCCCCCCCGGGGCTTCCGTCGGGGCCCGGAATCGTCACCGTGCGGTCGCGGGCTCCACAGTCGAGGGCAAACCTGGGGTGGCCGGGGAGCGATCCCTCGCCGCCGAGCGCCCGCTGGTGCTGGGGAGGAAGGGCGGAGCCGTCGAGGGCACCGGAAACGATGAGCTGGAGGTTGAGCCTCGCCTGTGGCCCGAGCCGGTTGTAGCGCCTGATGTCCATGTGGCCGTCGGTGGCCAGTTCGAAGGGCATCGTCCCCACGGCCGCGCTTTCCGGAAGGGCGGGGCTTCCCCCGACCCTGCGACGCAGGCGCGCATCGATCCACCACCCCGTTGCGGGGTCGAGGGGGTCATCCCGCGTGTCGAGCTCCGTTCCCACCTCGAGCATTCGGAGCCCACCTTCCGCAACGAGGGGCTGGGGCCGCCAGCC
>JBJHBX010000528.1:0-2621 GCA_050485725.1 Gemmatimonadales bacterium
CCGACCCCAGACGACGCCCCGGGCCCGACGATGGCGGCGCGGGAGGCGAGCGTCATGGGCACCGTCCGTAGCCAGTCCGGCCTCCCCCTCGAAGGCGTCGCGGTCCGCTTCGACCCGGGGGCGTTCGAGACGGTGACCGACGCGCGGGGCCGTTTCCACCTCACCCTCCCCGTCGGCACCCCGGGCCGCCTCCACTTCGCGCTTCCGGGCCACCTGCCCGAGGAGATCGAGATCCCGGCCCTCGCCTCCGGGGCCGCCCGCGACGTGGCGCTGACTCTCTCGGCCCTCTACCGGCTCGACGCCCTGACCGTGGTCAGGGGGCGCGAACTCCCGCTGCTCAAGACCGACGATGCGGCCCTGGGTGGCGCGGTCGAGGCCCCGGAGCTGGCGGCGCTCCCCGCCGAGGCCCGCGACCCCCTCCGCCTGGCCTTCACGATCCCCGGGGTGTCGCAGGCCACCGCCTTCTTCGGCGACGCACCTCCCCTCGCCATCAGCGGTGACAACGCCCTGTACACGCAATACACCGTCGACGGGCTCGACAACAACGAGGGCTTTCTCGGCGGCCCCCGCGTCCAGCTCCCCATTGCCGCCCTCCGCCGCCTCGAGGTCCACGCGGCGGGCTACCGGCCCGGGCTGGGTCGCACCACCAACGGGGTCGTCGACTTCGAGACGCGCTCCGGGGGCGATGCATGGAGTGGCGACCTCTTCCTGGTGGGGCGCCCGGGCACCCCCCTCGACGCGAGCCCGAAGTTCACCCCTGCGGGGGTCGATCCCGACGGCTTCCGGAGGTTCCAGTTCGGCGGAGGGGCCGGGGGACCGCTCGCCACCGACCGGACCTTCCTCTTCGCGGCCCTCGAGCTCACCGACGAGCGCGAGGACCGCATCGGCTCCACCGCCCAGACCGACTTCCTCGGCACCGAGCTCCGATCCACCGCGAAGGCCTTCCTCCGGGTCGACCACGGCTGGTCCCCGACCCAGACCACGACCTTCCGCTTCGGTGCGAGCGATGTCGAACGGAAGGGACAGGGGGGCGGGGTCATCGTGCCCGAGGCCGACATCACCACGATCCGAAGGGGAACGCTGACGGGCCTGACCCACCGGTCGGCCCTCCGCGGCGGCACCGCCGCAAACGAGCTCTCGCTCCAGCTCGGCACCTTCCGCTGGGACTTCCCCCCGTCGGAAAGCGACCTCTCGACCCCCCAGGTCACGATCGTCGGGCCGGACCTGACCACGGTGGAGGCGGTGGTCGGTTCCTCGAACTTCATCTTCGACGAGGGCGAACGGCAGCTCCAGCTCAGGAACGTCTTCGAGGCCCGCCTGGGCGAGCGGCACACCCTCCGGGCCGGCGCCGACCTGGTCCATGCCCGCTTCGAGCTCCTGGGTGCGAACACGAATCCGCTCGGCGCCTACACCGTGGTGAACGACGGGAACATCACGGCCTCGGGCCCCTTCGTCTCGATCAGCGACATCCCCGCCGACGTCCGCGTGCTCCGCTACACCATCGACGCGCGCCCCCAGCAGGTGAACCTGGGGCAGACCCTGGTCGGCGCCTTCGTCGAGAACCGCTGGCGCCCCCGTGCCGACCTGACGGTGCTGGCGGGGATCCGCTGGGACTACGACGACATCACCTCGCGGGGCGAGAGCGACCCGGACCTCGACAACTTCCAGCCCCGCATCTCGGTGAACTGGCTCCCCGACTCCCGCACCTCGATCCGCGCCGGATGGGGGATCCACACGGGGAAGTTCCCCTACGCGGTGTACTCGGACGCGGTCCAGTTCGGCCCCGACGGGAATGCCGTCGTGACCTTCGAGGGCGAAGCCTTCCCGCCACCCGCCTTCCGCCAGGGTCCCACCGCCGCCGACATCGCGGCGCTCGAGGAGGCGCTCCCCCCGCGCGAGGTGCGCCGCATGTTCGCCCGGGGCCTCGAGCAGCCCTCGAGCCGGCAGGCCACCCTCGGCTGGGGCCGCGAGCTGGGCGAGCGCTGGGGCGTCTCCCTCGACGGGGTCTGGATCGAGACCCGGAACCTTCCCCGCTCCTGGGATCTGAACGCCATCGAGCGGCCCCTGGCCCCCGCCGATACCGTGAACCTGGGGCCCGAGGCGGGCGACCCCTTTCGCCCCGTCGACCCGGCCACCTCCGGGTACCGGCGCCTCACGACCACCGACTCCGGGGGGCGGGCCCGGCACCTGGCGCTCCACGCGCACCTGCGCCGCGCCTGGGCCGACGGCTTCGCGCTGGACGCGCGCTGGACCCTCTCCCGAACCCGGAACGACACCGAGGACATCAACTTCCACGCCACGCGCGGAAACGACTTCGCCGCCGAGTGGGCCGACGCGGTGAACGACCGCAGGCACCACCTGACCCTCCGGACCGCGTGGCGGCCGGCGCCCGGATCCCCCCTGGCCCGGCTCGTCCTTGGCACCGTCGCCGACTTCCAGACCGGGACCCCCATCAACCGCGTCGCCTTCTTCCGCGACCTCGACGGCTCGGGGTCGATCTTCGGGAACGGCTTCCTCGGAAACCACGACCGCTTCCCGGGCGTGCCCCGAAACGGCGAGCGCCTCCCCTCGGCCTTCCGCATCGACGCGAGCGCGGGCTACGCGGTCCCGACGGGTCTCGG
>JBJHBX010000529.1:0-2621 GCA_050485725.1 Gemmatimonadales bacterium
GCTTCGGAGATGATCAGCACGGCGCAGCCGGGAATGGGCGCAGTGGACCTGATCTACCAGGGGGACATGGACCACTGGCGGCGCTTCGCGAACTCGCTTCGCCTGCGCCTGGCGATGCGGCTTTCGAACGCGGACCCGGCGAAGGCGCGGACCGAGTTCGAGGCGGCCATGAACGCCCCGGGCGGCATCTTCGAGACGAACGCCCACGAGGCGAAGCTCGTGTACCTGGCGGCCGGAAACCGGAACCCCTTCTTCGAGAACCAGCTGACCCGCGACGACCACCGGATCAGCGCCACGCTGGTCAACCACCTGCAGGCCACCGGGGATCCGCGGCTTCCGGTCTACGCCAACCCGATCCAGTCCGACGGGGTCTCGTACATCGGACACCAGAACGGAAGGATCACCGGGAGCGCTCCCCTCACGGAGCGTTCGAAGGTGGGGAACTGGTTCACGAGTGCGACCTCGCCCGTCTTCTTCATGCGGACCTCGGAGGTCCTCTTCCTCCGGGCGGAGGCCGCGCAGCGCGGATGGAACGCCGGCGGGTCCGCCGAGTCCCTCTACGAGGCCGCGGTCCGGGCGTCGATGGGGCAGTACGGGATAGCCGACGCGGCAGCCACGACCTTCCTGGCCCTCCCCGCGAACAGCTTCGCGGCGGCACCGAACAAGCTCCAGCTGATCGCCACGCAGAAGTGGGTGGCGCTCTATGGACAGGGCACGGAGGCCTTCGCCGAGTGGCGGCGGACGGGGTATCCGGTCCTGACCCCCGGACCCGAGGTCGTGCTGCCGAGCATTCCGCGGCGACTCCCCTATCCGGGGCTCGAGACCTCGCTGAACCAGACGAGCCTCTCCGCCGCGCTCCAGAGGCAGGGTGACACGAGCCTGCAGGGGCGGGTGTGGTGGGATCGTCCATGAGCTGATCGGGCGGGGGGTGGCCCCCCCGCCCGATCGGAAGGAACGCCGTGCGCAGGGCCACCCCTCCCCGTACCTTGTGCAGAGGGAGGGGTGGTCCCCGCCACGGGATTCCTCCTTTCCAGTCACCTTCCAGGAACCGGGAGGACCGCGTGAGAAGCCACGGAGGCATCGCCGTCCTGGCGCTGCTGATCATGATGTGGGGATGTGCCGGTGCCGGGGCCGCCGGTGACGCGCGAAGCCAGAGCCGCACCACGATCACCCTCGAGGAGATCGAGGGCGGACGCTACGCCAACGCGTACGACATGGTGCAGGGGCTCCGGCCCGAGTGGCTCCGTCCCCGGGGGGCGCTCAGCATCGGCGAGGCGGCCCGGGGGACCGGGGCGGGAGCGCAGCTGAACGTCCAGCCGGGCCAGGAGCAGCTCCTGGTCTACCTCGAGCAGGCCAGGCTGGGAGGGCCCGAGTCACTCCGGCAGATCGATCCGAGGAACCTCAGCTCCGCCACCTTCCTGGACCAGAGCGCGGCCACCTATCGCTTCGGACCCGGCCACCTGCACGGCGTCATCCTGCTGACGTCGCGGTAAGGGTGGCCCCGCGGGGGCGGACCGCGCCGGTATGGCCGGGCGGGAGAGCGGACCGAGGGTCGGCCAGACCGGGAGGACGGGGCGGGCGGAGCACCGCCCACCCTTAACCCCGGGGGCGCGCGGCGATAGATTCCCGACGGCGACCCGAGCGCCTGCGCGCCCCGAAGCGGCAGTACGCCCGCGGGCCGCGGCGCGGCCCGGGCGGCCCCTTCGCATCCCCCACCCCCTCCCCTCCGAGCCCCCAAAGCCATGAGCGGAACCTCGACCGGCCCCCAGTACATCTACGTCATGAAGGACCTCCGGAAGGTGGTCCCCCCGAAAAAGGAGATCCTGAAGGGGATCTGGCTCTCCTTCTACCCCGGCGCCAAGATCGGCGTGGTGGGGCCGAACGGGTCCGGGAAGAGCACGCTTCTCCGCATCATGGCCGGGGTGGACACGGACTTCCAGGGCGAGGCGTGGCCGGCGAAGGGAACGAAGATCGGGTACCTGCCGCAGGAGCCCGAGCTCGATCCGACCCTCGACGTGAAGGGGAACGTGGAGCTGGGGGTGAAGGCCACCCGTGACCTGCTGAAGCGCTGGGAGGAGGTGAACGCGGCCTTCGCGACGATCTCGTCCGACGAGGAGATGAACGCCCTGATCGAGGAGCAGGGGAAGCTCCAGGAGAAGATCGACGCCGCCGGGGCCTGGGAGCTCGAGCGGAAGCTGGAGATCGCCATGGATGCGCTCCGCCTCCCCCCCGCCGATGCCGACGTCACGACCCTTTCCGGGGGTGAGCAGCGCCGGGTGGCCCTCTGCCGGGTCCTGCTCGAGGAGCCCGACATGCTCCTGCTGGACGAGCCCACGAACCACCTCGACGCCGAATCGGTGGGGTGGCTCGAGCAGCACCTGGCCCGCTTCCCGGGTACGATCGTGGCCATTACCCACGACCGCTACTTCCTGGACAACGTGGCCCAGTGGATCCTGGAGCTGGACCGGGGCGAGGGCTTCCCGTACGAGGGGAACTACTCGAGCTGGCTCGAGCAGAAGCAGGCGCGGCTGGCGCGGGAGGAGAAGCAGGCTTCCGCGCGGCAGAAGACGCTGGAGCGGGAGCTCGAGTGGATCCGGATGTCGCCCCGGGCGCGGCAGTCA
>JBJHBX010000530.1:0-2619 GCA_050485725.1 Gemmatimonadales bacterium
GCTCAGCTCGATGCCCCCATTTCCGCTGCCCAGCCTTCCTTTCCCGTCCTCCTGTTCTCGCACGGGCTGGGCGGCTTCCGGGCCCAGAACACCTTCCAGGTCCTGGAGCTGGCCAGCCACGGGTACATCGTCGTGGCGGTGGATCACCCCGGCTACGCCGCCGCCGCCATCGTCCAGGGAGATGTGATCCCGAATGGCCATGCTGAACTCGCCGGCGAGGGGGTCGACGTGCTCGACGCACATGTCGATGTGTGGGTCGCGAACCTCGTGCTGGCTCTCGATGCCCTTCCCGACATCGCCCCCGCGCTGGACCACCGCCTCGACCTGACGCGGATCGGGGCGTTCGGCCATTCCTTCGGTGGGTCGGCGGCGTACCGCCTCCTGGTCGAGGATGCGCGCGTGGCAGCCGCGATCAACATGGATGGGGGGATCTTCGGCGGGGCCCCTTCCACCCCGAAGCCCTTCCTCTACATGAACTCGAGCGAGACCCTCGACATCGATGCCTTTGCGGCGCGGCTGGACGGGATCACCGAGGCGCGGGTGATGGAACTGACCGGCCGGTCGCGAGACGAGCACCTGGGCAACTTCAACGAACTCCTCGAGCGCCGAGCCTCTTCCCTTGCGGACGGAGCCTACTCGATGCTCATTCCGGGAATCCGGCACATCGGATTCACCGATGCGGCGTACTACTCGCCCCTCTTCGCCGAGGCCGGCAACCCGCACGCGGCCATCCGCGAGGTTTCGCTCGCCTTCTTCGACCGCTACCTGCGTGACCGAGGCGACGCCTTCCAACTGGGCGCCCTTTCGGAGCGGCATCCCGGCATCGAACTGGAGAGGCACGACCCGTGACAGGCGTTTCGTTCCCGGATCTCTTCCGATCCACCCTCCTCCTGGTCCTCGTCCTCTCCTTCGCCCCCGGGAGGGCCGGGGCCGACGCCCCCGAAGCTGGGGGCGCGGACCCCTCCGGCGTGCGCGTTCTCTTCGTCGGGAACAGCATCACGCACTTCCACGACCTTCCGGGGCAGGTGAAGGGCCTCGTCGAAGGCGCGGTTCCGGGCCTCGAGGTCGCGGTGGAGATGCTCGCCCCCGGGGGCGCTTCGCTCGCGGACCATCGGAACTCCGGTGCGCTGCTGCGCCTCCTCGAAGCTGGGGGCTGGGACTTCGTGGTCCTGCAGGAGCGCGGCCTCTCCGGCGGGTGGACCCTCGACGGCGAGGCCTTCCAGGATCCACCGGAGGGGTTCTTCGCGGAGGTGGGCCAGACCGTGGAGCTCGTGCGCCGCCACGGGGCCGAACCGGTCCTCTACCAGACGTGGGGGGGAAGCGGGGTGCCCGAGGTGTTCCGATACCACGACTTCGCCGCCATGGAGGCGGGTCGCCAGCTTCGCATCAGGGTCGCACCGGTGGGGCGCGTCTGGGCCGAGCTGGTCCGGGAGCACGGCCTCGACATGCTCGCGCCCGACGGTCTCCACCCGAGCGAGCTCGCCACGTTTGCGGCCGCCTGGACCCTCGCATCCACCCTCCTCGACGGAATGGGCGTCGAAAGGGAAGGGGATGCGCCCGGGCCCGAGCCCTCCTCGATGGAGGAGGCGCTGGCCCGTTCCGTGGCCCTCAGGCATGCATCCGTGCTCACCGACGCGGGGGGCGCGGAGCGGGTGGAACGTCCGGAGTACCGATCCCGCCCGGCCCTCGAGGAGGGCGACGGCCCCCTTCTGCGCGGCGATACCGGGGTCTGGCGAGCCCGAGACGGCGGGACCCGGTTGAGCTTCGGAACCGAGATCCGGATCGAGGCCGGGGAGGAGGGCCGCCAGGTCGCGCTCCGGGAGTACACGGCCCTGGGCATCGTGGAGCTCCCTGTCGAGGTCCTCGCCTGGGACGATCACCGGATCGAGGTCGCCTTCCGCTCGAGCGCCGTGGATTTCCACCTGGCGGCCGTGCGGCGGGGAGACGGCCTCGTGGTGCTTACCCACCGGGGCATGGGCCAGCCCCGGGAAGAGTTCCGGACGGCGCGCTACGCGCCCGCCGAGGCGGATCCATGGTTCGACCGGCTCGACGAGCTCTTCGCCGCCTTCGCCCGCGACGAGTCGGAACGCGGTCTTGCCGAGGCGATCCGGAGGCACGAGGTACGGCTCCGCACGGAGCTCGGTGACGAGACGATTCTCGCCGCCCGCCAGGGCTTCGACATGGGAGAGTGGGATCCGATCCTGGCCGCCTGGCACTTCCTGCACGTGGGGCAGGCGGACCGCGCACTCCAGTTCTACGAGGCCGGCCTCGAGCTTCACCCCGAGTCGGTCGACATCCGCTCCCAGTACGAACGCGCCCTGGCGGAGCTCGGTCGGGGGGCCGAAGATCCCGCCGATCCTGACGATCCCACCGCCCCGACGCCCTGGCGGGAGGACCTGGAGCACGCGTGGCGGCTCGTCGACGCGAACTACGCCTACCTCGATCAGAAGCGCACCCACTGGCCCAGTGTTCGAGACGCCTACCTGGACCGGGTCGCGGAGGTGGAGGATCCCCTCGCCTTCGTGAACGTCCTGGAATCGATGCTGGGTCACCTCTACGACCATCACCTGCACCTCGGCGTGAGCAACGACCGGTCCTTCCGGCTCGTTCCCAGCGGGT
>JBJHBX010000531.1:0-2617 GCA_050485725.1 Gemmatimonadales bacterium
GGTTCGAGTTGATGTTGAAGCTCTCTCCCGCCTCCTTCCAGACGTCCTCCTGGAGAAGCTGCAGCTCGTGGGCGAGCTTTCGTCCCATTTCGTGGAAGAAGGCGGCGTCGATCCGGATCCCGTGCCACTCCATCTGCGCCAGCACCGGAACCAGGGGCATCTCGAGCTCGCGGAAGAGCGCTGCCAGGCCGTGGGCCTCGAGCTCGGGCTCGAACCGTTCCCGGAGCCGGAGCGCCAGGTCCGCATCCTCGGCCGCGTAGTCCGTGGCCTCGGCGATGCCGACCCGTGCGAACGACACCTGGTTCCTTCCCCGCCCGGTGACGTCGGCGTAGGCGATGGGCGTGTGGCCCAGCAGGTCGGTGCAGAGCGCGTCGAGCGAATGGCTCCGGCGCCCCGGGTCGAGCACGTACGAGGCCACCATCGTGTCGAAGTCGACCCCGCCCAGCTCGACTCCCGCCCGTCGCAGCACGAGTAGATCGTACTTGAGGTTCTGCCCGGTCTTCGAGACGCCTGGATCCTCGAGCATCCGGACCAGCGGGGCCATGGCCGGATCCGAGAGAGGAGGAAGGTTCGCCACCGGTTCCCGGTCGCCACCCCCGAGGAGGTCGGCCGGCGCCGCCTCGTGGGCCAGCGGCAGGTACACCCCCTCGCCCGGGCTCCACGAAAGCGAGATCCCTACGAGGTCGGCGCGCATCGGCTCCACCGAGGTCGTCTCCGTATCGACGGACACGGTCGCCGCACTCCGGATCTCGTCGACCAGCGCCGGGATCCCGGCCGCGTCGGTGACGGCCCGGTAGCGGGCCTCGCCGCCCTCGGGTGCCATCGGCCCGTCGGATGGGTCGGTGAAGCGATCGATGAGGGTGCGGAACTCGAGCTCGACGAAGAGGCGGCGGAGACGCTCGCGATCCGGCTCCTGCACCTGGAGCCTCTCCAGGTCGAGCCGGACCGGCAGGTCGCGCCGGATCGTCACGAGTTCCCGCGACAGCCGGACCTGTTCGGCGTGCTCGGTCAGCGCCTCCCGCGCCCGCTTTCCCGACAACTCCGGTGCCTTCTCGAGGAGGGCGTCCAGCGATCCGAACTCCTCCAGGAGCTTCACCGCCGTCTTCGGGCCGATCCCGGGAGCTCCGGGCACGTTGTCGGAACTGTCACCGATCAGCGCCAGGTAGTCCACCACCTGCGAGGGCGGCACGCCCAGCCGCTCCGACGCGTTCGATTCGTCGACCCACTCCTCCTGCACCCCAGAGGGACCGCCGCGCCCCGGGTTCAGCAGGTGCACCCCGGGTCCGATGAGCTGGTAGAAGTCCTTGTCACCCGAGACGATGACAGTCTCGACGCCGGCCTCGGTCGCCTGTCTCGCGAGCGTCCCGATCACGTCGTCGGCCTCGAACCCGTCCAGCTCAACCACGACATCGTTGAAGCCGGCCACGAGCTCCCGGATGCGGGGGATCGACTGCTCGAGTTCGTCCGGCATCTTTTCCCGCGTCGCCTTGTACTCGGGGTAGAGCTCCTCGCGCTGACTCATCCCCGCGTCGAAGACCACCGCCAGGTAGTCCGGGCGGTGCGCTTCGCGGATCCGGAGAAGGAAGTTCGCGAATCCCCAGGGCGCCGAGGTGTTCTCCCCCTTCGAGTTCGTCAGGGGCCGGTTGATGAAGGCGAAGAAGGCCCGGTAGATGAGCGCGTACCCGTCGATCAGGAAGAGGCGGGGCATGGCTCCGGAGGAGGCGCGCGCTTCGGCGGATTCCCCGGCGCCGCCGGCCCCGGGGCCGGAGGAGGCGGTGGAGGGAGGCGTCGCGGGTGCTGGGTGGGTCATCGTCGGAATCCGCGCTTTCGTGGATGCGAAGGGTCGGAACGGAGGCCGCCAACGCAGAGGGGCCGCCCCGGAAATCGGGACGGCCCCTCGCGAGCTGCGGCCGGTGCGTCCGGGGGACGCCGGCGCCCGATCAGCGGGCGGCGTTCACCGTGTGCAGGGTGTCGATCATCTTCTGTGCCGACTCTTCCATGTCGATGACGAGGGAGTCGATCCGCGAGACGAAGTAGTTGTGCGCGATGCTGACCGGAATGGCGATGGCGAGACCCGCCGCCGTGGTCAGGAGCGCCACCTTGATGCCGCCGGCCACCAGTGTCGCCTCCACCTCTCCGGCAACCTCGATGGCCTGGAAGGCGATGATCATCCCGATGACCGTTCCGAGGAAGCCCAGGAGCGGGGCGATGTTGGTCAGCGTGGCGAGGACCACCAGCCCGCTCTCGAGCTTCGACAGCTCGAGAAGGCCCTGGTTCTCGATGGCCTTCATGACCCGGTCGGTGCCCTCGTGCCGTCGCTCGAGGCCGGCGAAGAGGATGTTGGCCGCCGGCGAGTCGGACTCCTGGCAGACCTTCATGGCCTGGTCGATCTTCCGCTCGGCCAGGAGCTGGTTGACCTCGCCCAGGATCTTCTTCGTGCGGGAGCTCTTCGCCAGCAGGTCGAAGAACTTCCAGATGATGACGATGATCCCGAGGGCGAGGCAGAAGCCGAGGGGCCAGCGCATGAAGCCCATCTCCTCCCACACGAACATCATCTGCTCGCCGAAGGTGGCATCGGGAGCATCGACCCCGGGGATCTGGAGGAGTGCGCTGTGGA
>JBJHBX010000532.1:0-2616 GCA_050485725.1 Gemmatimonadales bacterium
CGGGCGCCCGGGGTGCATCTCCTGGACAGCGTAGGGGTCGAGGAGCTCCGGCCCTGGATCGACTGGACGCCCTTCCTGGCCGCCTGGGAGCTCGACGGGCGCTACCCCGCGATCCTGTCGGACCCCGTGGTCGGGGAAGAGGCCGGCCGGCTCCTGGCCGATGCCGAGGCGCTCCTCGACGAGATCACGCGGACCGGGGCCCTCGAGCCGCGTGGCGTGGTGGGACTCTTTCCGGCTCGCGCCGACGGCGACGACATCGAGGTGTTCGACCCGGAAGCCGCGGACGCCCGGGGCGTGGTCTCGAGGGATGCGAAGCCGCTGGCCCGCATCCACACCCTGCGGCAGCAGTTCCGGAAGGGGGCTGCGCCCGACCCGTCGCGCCCGAACCTCGCGCTCGCGGACTTCGTGGCCCCCGCCGCCTCCGGCCTTCCCGACTGGGTGGGTGCCTTCGCCGTTACCGCCGGGCACGGCCTCGACACGCTCGCGGCGCGCTTCCGCGCCGAACACGACGACTACCGGGCGATCCTGGCTCAGTCCCTTGCCGATCGCCTGGCCGAGGCCTTCGCCGAGTACCTGCATGCACGGGTGCGACGGGAGCTCTGGGGCTACGCGCCCGACGAGGCGCTCGGAGCGGAGGCCATCATCGCCGAGGCCTACCGGGGGATCCGCCCGGCTCCCGGGTACCCCGCCTGCCCGGACCACGCCGAGAAACGGACGCTCTTCCGACTGCTGGGCGCCGAGGCCCGGTGCGGCCTGCGGCTCACCGAGAGCTGCGCCATGCTCCCCACCGCCTCGGTGTCGGGCTGGTACTTCTCGCACCCCGGAAGCGCCTACTTCGGGGTGGGGCGCGTGGGTCCCGACCAGCTGGCGGACTACGCCGCCCGAAAGGGGATGACCCTCGAAGAGGCCGAGGGCTGGCTCCGGCCGAACCTGGCCGGAAACGCCACGGCAGCGCGCGGGGTGGACGGGTGAGCGGGCCCCTCCCCACCCTTCGCCAGATGCTCTCGGACGGCCGGGTGCACCTGGTCGATGGCGCCATGGGCACCGTGCTCTACGAGCGGGGCATCTTCCTGAACGTCTGCTACGACGAGCTGAGCCGGACGGAGCCCGGCCTCGTCACCGATGTTCATCACGCCTACGTCGAGGCCGGGGCCGAGCTCCTGGAGACGAACACCTTCGGCGCGAACCCGGTGAAGCTCTCGGCCTTCGGGCTCTCGGCCGAGACCGAGGCGATCAACCGCGCGGGCGCCGAGCGGGCACGGGCCGCCGCAGACGGGCCGGGGGGACCCCGCGCCCGGGTCCTCGGCGCCATCGGGCCACTGGGGATCCGCATCGAGCCGTGGGGCCCTACCTCCACCGACGAGGCGCGGGGCTTCTTCGGGCGACAGGTCGACGGGCTCCTGGCGGGAGGGATCGACGGCTTTCTCCTCGAGACCTTCCAGGACGCCGCCGAGCTCCACGAGGCGCTTCGGGCGGTCCGCGAGCGGTGCGAGCTGCCGGTGCTCGCGCAGGTGACGCTGGCCGAGGGGGGACGGACCGCCTACGGCGCCGAGGTCGAGGCGGTGGTGGCCGAGCTCGAGGGGTGGGGCGCGGACGCCGTGGGATTCAACTGCTCGGTGGGTCCCGCCGAGATCCTGGAGGCGGTGGAGCGGGCCGCGGCGGTCACCGCGCTCCCGATCCTGGCCCAGCCGAACGCCGGACTCCCCCGCACCGTGGGCGACCGGAAGATGTACCTGGCGAGCCCCGAGTACATGGCACGCTATGCCCGCCGCATGGCCGAGGCAGGGGCCCGCTTCGTCGGCGGCTGCTGCGGAACCACCCCCGACCACGTGCGCCGGATGGCCGAGGCGCTGGCCGATGTGCGAGGTGCGCCCGCGCCGGGGCCGGAGGTCGCCTCGCCCGTTGGCCGGCCGCGGGGAGGACCCGAGAGCGTGGTGGGCACCGGGCCCGCCCCTCCCGCCACCGCCGTCCCGCCCATGTCCGAGCGATCCGCCCTCGGTGCCGCGCTGGCCTCGGACCGCCCGGTCACGGTGGTCGAGCTCGTCCCGCCGCGCGGGTGGGACCCGGGGCAGCTCCTGGCCCGAGGCGCCGAGCTCCGGAGCGCCGGGATCGACGCCGTCTCGATCCCCGACGCCCCCCGGGGGCTCGCACGCATGGGGAGCCTCGCGGCCGCGGCACTCCTCGCGCGCGAGTCCGGGGTCGAGGTGCTGGCGCACTACGCCTGCCGCGACCGGAACATGATCGGCATGATCTCGGACCTGCTGGGTGCGGCGGCCTCGGGAATCCCGAACCTCCTGCTCGTGACGGGCGACCTGTCGCCGACGGGGCCGTATCCGGATCACACGACGATCTTCGACATCGACTCGATCGGGCTCACGAACCTGGTCCGCCGCCTGAACGAGGGAGAAGACCCGGGTGGGCATCCGCTCGATCCCCCGACGCGCTTCGTGGCCGGCGTCAGCCTGAACCAGGGCGCGGTGGACCAGGACCGGGAGGATCGCCGCTACCGGTACAAGGTCGAGGCGGGCGCCGATTTCGCCGTGACGCAGCCCGTCTTCGATCCGGAGACCCTTCTCGCCTTCCTCGACCGACACCGTTCGCATCGGCTGCCGGTGC
>JBJHBX010000533.1:0-2612 GCA_050485725.1 Gemmatimonadales bacterium
CGCTGAACCTGCACACCCTGATCGACACCACCCCCGACGCCTTCACGATCTACGGCGAGAGCGACGAGCGCTTCCACGTGAGGGGGGGGAACGACCGGATCCCGCAGGCCCTTGCCGCCGAACTCGAGCCCGTCATCGAGCGCGGTGCCCGCCTCGAGGCGGTCATCGAGCGGGGTGACGGTGGCTTCGACCTGGCGATCCAGGGGCCCGGGGGTGCCCGGACGGTCCGGGCGCCCCGGCTGGTGCTCGCGATCCCCTTCACGATGCTCCGCGACGTCGAGCTGCGGGTCGAGCTTCCCGAGGTGAAGACCCGGGCGATCCAGGAGCTCGGTTACGGCACGAATGCGAAGCTGATGATGGGGTTCCGGGAACGGGTCTGGCGGGAGCGCCATGGCTCGAACGGAAGCACCCTGACCGACCTCCCCTACCAGCTCTCGTGGGAAACGAGTCGAAAGCAGCCCGGCGTGGAGGGGATCATCACGAACTTCACCGGCGGGCGCTACGGGGCCGGGTTGGGCGAGGGGACTCCCGCCGAACGGGCCACCCGGACGGTGGCCGAGCTCGACCGGGTCTTTCCCGGCATGGCCGAGGTCCACGATCCCGAGCGGGCCGTGCGGTTCCACTGGCCGACCCATCCGTGGACCCGTGGCAGCTACGCCTGCTACCGACCGGGCCAGTGGACCGGGATCGCCGGCGCGGAGGGTGCGGCGGTGGGAAGGCTGCACTTCGCCGGCGAACATACCTCGCTCGACGCGCAGGGGTACATGGAAGGCGGCTGCGAAACCGGCGAGCGGGTCGCGCGCGAGATCCTCGAGGCGATGGGGCGCGGCTGACGGCCGAAGGGGTCAGGATCCCCAGCACGCAGGCGGTTCCCGTTTCGTGAAGCTGTTCTCCATGGGGTGTCCGGTTGCATCGTGCCTTCATCGACCCTGCCACGGAGCCTTCCGCGACGCACGGGCGCGCGGGGAAGGGTCGTGGCCGTCAAGGAGGACCCCCGATGAAGATCCACGAGATGCTCGGCCGAAAGGGCCGGGTCGTGCACACCGTCGGTCCCGACGAGAAGGTGGCTCACGCGATCCGGCTCCTCGTGAACCACGGGATCGGTTCCCTGGTGGTGGCGGACGGCGACAAGGTTGTCGGCATCATCACCGAGCGCGACGTGCTGCGCCTGGCCGACCGCCGACCTGACGCCCTGGGCGAGGTGCCCGTCCGCGAAGCCATGACCCGCGACCTCGTGGTGGTCACGCCGGACGACGACGTGGGCCGCGTGATGAACGTGATGACGGCGAACCGGGTGCGGCACCTTCCGGTCATGGACGGCACCACCCTCTTCGGCATCATCTCGATCGGCGACGTGGTCAACGAACTGCGGCAGGACGCCGAGAACGAGCGGGAGCACCTGCGGAACTACGTGCAGGGAATCGTGCGCTGAGGGGAGGGATCCCGGCGGTACCCGTTACCCTGTTGCTTCTTCGCTCTCCAGTCCCCAGAGCCCTTCCAGTCGGAGCGGCAGCACCATGGCCAGGTGCTCCAGGAGCGCAAGCGCAGACAGGGTTCCCGCGAGGAGGAACGAGGTCCGGGTGACCGGCGCGGTGGTCGAGCCTGCCAGCGCGAAAAGCGCCGCCGTCACGACGGCGATCAGCACGACCGACGCCAGGTAGAAGGTCCCGGGCCGGCGACGGGGAACGAGCTCCGCCAGGTGCCGCAGGCGGGGCGGGAAGAGATGCCGGTTGGGGAAGGGTACGCCGAAGAAGAGATTCAGCTTCGCGCTCACCCGCATCCCCCAGAGGACCGTGAAGGCCAGGAAGGCGGCGCTGTTCGCGGCACCGATCGCGACGACCCCCAGGAGGACCACCGTGCCCGCGAGGGCCAGCTCGTGGTGCTGGACCGAGCGGAAGCCGAAGATGAACCGCTGCCGTCCCGAGAGCGACGGGGGGCAGGGACGTCGCTCCGGGCCCGTCACGACGCCCGACAGGAAGGCGAACTCGTGCCATCCCCAGAGGAGGATCGCCATCGCGAAGCCGGCCGCAGCGCCCCAGGCGGTTTCCACCGGGCGCAGGGCGAGGACCACGAGCCCGGCGGCCATGGCCACCACGGTGAACCCCGACATCATCGCGCTCGGGTCGGACCGGTTCGAGGCGCGGGCCAGGACGAAGAGAAGCCCCGTGCCGAACCACCAGGCGAAGAGGCCACCGAGGACCGGGAGGACCAGCTCCATTCAGGCCCGGGCCAGGAAGGGGTTCGCCCCCTCCTCGTGGACGGTCACGTCGGAAACCCCGGTGAGCTCCGGGACCGCGCGCAGGAGGATGCGACTCACCACGTCACGAAGCGTTCCCGCCGCGGCGGCGCATCCCTGGCACCCCCCAAGCATCGCCACCTCGGCCACCGCGTCGTCCCGGACACGGACCAGGCGAACCTCGCCTCCGTGACAGGCCACGAGCGGATTCACCCGTTCCCGGATCTGCGCACCGACCCGGTCCTCGAGCGAGGTGTCGGGATCCGGCATGCGCGAAGCGCGATGCGGAGGGGGTGACGGCTCGGCCACGGGGGCTGCGGCCCACTGCCGGACCCCGCGGCCCAGGCGGAGCTGCACCAGCGGTGCCGGCCCCGCC
>JBJHBX010000534.1:0-2607 GCA_050485725.1 Gemmatimonadales bacterium
GGGGTGGCCTTCCTCTGGTGGACCAACCGCGCCGGGCGGATGCCGGCCGCGACAGGCTGACGCCCCGGAACGATTCGTTCCACCTGGTGCGAAGACCCTTCGCCCGGGCCGTGCTGCGAAGATCGCACACCCCGCCCCCCGCGGCGTGCAGATCGTTGCCCGCCAATGCGTTGCATCCCACGGCACGGCGGCGTGTGTCTTGCCGATCGGGGTCCTTCCGGGCGCCGGTGCCCGGGTCTCAAGAGGACCGAAGCGGGAGGAGCAGCGCGCATGCATCGAAGCCGGCAGCCTGACGCGGGAATCGGGGACCTCCGGGGCAGGGCCTTCGGCGAGCGGGATGCCCGGGGGCACGACGCGCATCTCCTCCTCACCGCCCTCGCCATTCTCCTCCTCAGCACCCTCGACGCGATCTTCACCCTGCTCCTGATCGACGCGGGCACGGTGACCGAGGCGAACCCCGTCATGGCCCTCCTCCTCGAGGCCGATGTCCGCCTCTTCGCCGGCACGAAGACGGCGCTCACCGCCGGCGGGGTCATGGTCCTGGTGGCCCTCGTGGACCGTCCCCTGATGCCCGGGGTCGCGCGGCGCCTTTCGGGGCGCGAGGACCGCTTCCGGGTGCGCCACCTGCTGGACTGGATCCTCCTGGGCTACATCATGCTCACGGGGTATCACTTTGTCCTGCTCCTCCTTTCGCTTCCGGCCTGAGCCCACGGGGCGAAGGGTGAGGGGCACGCTGGCGGCATTCGGCGCGGTGACCCTGGGGTGGCTGGTGCTCCCGGCCACCTCGACGGTTTCCCCCGGGCAGGGCTCCACTCGGATGGAAGCCCCGTCGGTCCAGCCGCCTGCGGCGCAGGCAGCCGTTCCCGCCACCCGTCAGCCGGGACCGGGGAACGGCCAGGGACTCCTTCCCGGGCACCGGATCGTCTCCTTCTACGGGAATCCCCGATCAGCGAGAATGGGGATTCTCGGTGCGATCCCCCCGAACGAGATGCTCGACCGGCTTCACGAGCAGGCCAGGGCCTACCAGGAGCTGGAGCCGGCCATTCCCGTGCTTCCCGCCCTGCACCTGGTAGCCGTGGTGGCACACCGGGAGCCGGGAGCCGGGGGCCTCTACCGGGGGCGGATGGCCGATTCCACCATCGCCCGCGTCCTCTCCTGGACCGAGGCCGACTCGCTCCTGCTCTTTCTCGACATCCAGCCCGGCCGGAGCAGCGTCGACGCCGAGGTGGAGGCCCTCGCCCCCTTCCTGCGACACCCCAGGGTCCACCTTGCCCTCGATCCCGAGTTCGCGATGGGGCCGGATCAGGTCCCGGGCCAGGTCATCGGCACCATGGCCGCATCCGAGGTCAACGCGGCCATCGGGATCCTCTCGGCGCTGGTCCGGGAGCATGACCTTCCTCCCAAGATCCTGGTGGTCCACCGGTTCACCCGGCGCATGCTTCCCGACCCCGAGGGGATCCGCCCGGTACCGGGGGTGCAGGTCGTCCTGAACATGGACGGGTTCGGCCCCCCACCGCTCAAGCGCGACACGTGGAACGCCTGGGTGGCTCCTGCGCCGATCCCCTTCAAGGGGTTCAAGCTCTTCTACGACCAGGACGCGCCCCTGATGTCTCCCTCCGATGTCCTGGCGCTGCGCCCCCCGCCCCTCGTCATCATCTACCAGTAGTGGGGCCGGGGCCCTGGGTCGCCTCGCCCCGGCGGTGAGAGCCCCGGTGTTCCCGCTGGCGCCAGGCCTGGGAAGCCCCGAACTTCGGAGGCATCGCAGGAGAAGACCGCTTCCTCGTGCACCGCTTGCCGGACCCCATGACCGACGACCCCGACCGCCCCCACGCGCCCACGCCCGGGCCACCCGCCCCCGGCCCCTCGACCCGGGCGGTCTGGGGCGGCGAAGAGGTCCGCGGCCCCGAAGGCGCCACCGTGCCCCCGGTCTTCCTGGGGGTGACCTACGCCTACGACGACCTCGAGGCGTGGCGGCAGGTGTCGCTCGGTGAGCGGCCCGGGCACGTCTACTCCCGGAACACGAACCCAACCGTGGCGCTCTTCGAGGCCAAGGTCCGCGAGCTCGAGGACGCCGAGGCCGCCACGAGCTTCGCCACCGGCATGGCGGCGGTGTCGAACACCCTCTTCACCCTGCTTTCGCCGGGCGACCGGGTCGTGAGCATTCACGACACCTACGGAGGCACGAACCGGATCCTGACCGAGTTCCTCCCGCGCTTCGGGGTCCAGGTGGACCTCCGTCCCACCGCCGACGAGGAGGCGATCCTCGAGGCCGTCGGCGCCGGGTGCAGGGTGCTCTACCTGGAAACCCCCACGAACCCCACCCTCAAGGTGCTCGACATCGGGCGCCTGGCGGAGGCGGCGCACCGCGTCGGCGCCACCGTCGTCGTCGACAACACCTTCGCCACCCCCATCAACCAGAACCCCCTCGCGCTCGGCGCCGACCTCGTGCTGCACAGCGCCACGAAGTTCCTGGGCGGGCACTCCGATGCCATGGGCGGCGTGGTATGCGGCCCCGAGGCCCTGGTACGACGCATTTTCCAGTTCCGCGAGATCAACGGGGCCACCCTCGACCCGATGTCGGCCTTCCTCCTGACGCGGGGCATCCGC
>JBJHBX010000535.1:0-2606 GCA_050485725.1 Gemmatimonadales bacterium
ACGCCCACGGTGGCGACCTCGACATCGACGAAGTCGGCGCCTGCGGACTGGGCCGCGAGAAGGGTCGGACCCCCGGCAGGCACGCCGGCCAGGAACGCGGCGAAGGGCAGGAACCCGGCCGCGATCCGGGGCTTGGACATCCGCTCCGGGCGCATGGGACCTCGAGGGGCTGGAGGGGAGGGGTGGCCCGATCGGGTTCGCGGGCCCCTGGATCTCCAATCCCCCGGAGTCCGGGCCGGGTTCCGTCAGGCGTCGGGGACCAGCGGCTCCAGCCGGGCCCATGCCTCTTCGCCGACGCTGCGGCGGATCCCTTCCCAGAGCGCGCTCCAGTGCCCCTCGAGCCATGCCGGCCCGGCCCCGACACCGTCCTCCGCATAGCCCTCCATCCAGGCCTCGACCTCGGCTGCCGCGGCCGCGAGCACCTCTCCCACCGCCCGGCGACGTTCCTCGGGCAGCTCCACCAGCGCATCGATCAGCCCCAGGTAGTACGCGTCGCCGCCCGAGGCCAGGAAGAGCGCCTTCCCCATGGCCGGTGACGGGTTCGAGGGCACCGGAAGACCGAGCCGCACGAAGGGCACGGCCCAGTTGTCCTGTGCAAAGACCCCGTCAGGATTCTCGAGCCCGACCCAGGCGTGGAGCATCGCGAGGCGTGGCTCGTCGGTTCCTGCATGGGGTCCGGCGTGGGGGTTCAGCGCGAGCGTCTCCTCGTCCACCGACCCCGAGTGGTCGTGCCAGGCTCCCGGGTAGGGCCACCGTGGGGTATCCTCGCCGGGCAGGAGGATCCGCACGAAGGCCACGCCCGTGAACCGATATCCTTCCGGCGTGCGCAGGTAGGTGAGCACCGGCGGATGGGCCGGGTCCTCGCCGCCCCGGACCATCCGGAAGCCGTGGATCCAGTGGTCCCCCATCCCGGGAAAGTCCGGCCCGAGCGGGCGGTACCCGGCGAGCCTCGCCTCTTCGGAATCGGCGAAGCGGGCGGCAGCGCGGCGAACCGACGCGAGGAGGGCCGCGGTGTCGGCGGCGGGGAAACCGGAGCCCGGGTGTACGTGCCCCGCTGGAGGCGACGGGGCCATCTGGGTGATTCCGGATTCCGCGCTCGAGGGAGACCCCCCCGAGGAGGTAATGACGGCGGGCTGTCCGAGCTGTTCCAGCAGTTCACGGATCCGGGTTTCCCCGAGCCCCGGAGGGCTCCACGAGAGGGACTGGAGAAGGGCCAGGTCGCGAGGAGCCGGAGCCCCCGTCCCGCTGATCCCCTCGAACTTGTAGCGGTATACTACGCGCCATTCGAGGAAGAGGAGGCTTTGCTCCCCGTCGGGGGAAAACGGGCTCGTGGGGACAAGCAGGTGGAGCCCCTCAGGGGAGACATCGATGAGTTCTCCAGTGAACCGCCTGCGGTCTCGACCGTCGCTGATCTCCACCTCCCCGAACGCGCCCCCGCTATCCAGGAGCGGGGCCAGGTGGCTCGTCCTCGGACCCAGGTGCACAAGGCACCCCTGGGACAGGACGGCCAGGAGCAGGAGCGACCCAAGGGATAGGGAAAGGGTACGGGGCCGGAGGGATGACCCCTCAGGATCCCGGAGCCTCGTGGAGGAAGCGGTCATTACCTTCACCTCCGAATGCGGCTTTCATGAAAGTCGTTCTCGAAGGCCTCCATCACCTCCGACCAGCGCGCCATCGCCTCGAGGATCGCGGAATCCCCCGGCTCGAAGGGCCCCCGTCCCCCGCCAGCCCTGAGCCAGGATCCCCGGATCCATTCCACGTAGTATCCCTGCATCGCGAGCAGGAAGCCCCGCCCCGCCGGCGCCCCGGGGCCGGAAGTGTCGGGGGTGCCACCTGCGTCCTTGCCAGGAGCTCCGATCCCGCCTGCGTCCCCGACCTGGAAGGCCACCCTGTAGGCCTCGCCGGGGAAGGTGACGTGGTGGAGGGTGTCCGAAACGGAGAGCCGCCCGACGATTGCGGGATCAGGGACGCCGTCCCTCCGTTCCGCCGTGGCCAGCGCGTGGACCCGAACCGGAGGCGTACGGACCGCCGTGGCGAGCACCACTCGCTCGATGAACCAGGAATCCGTCGGAAAGGAGAGTCGAACCTGAACCCCGGGGCCGTGCACCGGGATCGGCACGGCCACCTTCTTCCACGCGATGGGCCCTGCATCGCTCAGCTGTGCCGCCTCGACCCAGCCGACCGCGGTGTTCACATGAACGCGCATCCCCATGCGGTCCGCATACCAGCGCCCCATGGCCACCGCGTTGCCGATCTGGTCCAGATCCCGACCAATCCAATCCAGCGCGGAGGCCCCCGACGCCGCGAGGATCACATCGTAGAAGAGCACGGTGTTCAGCAGGGTGTTCCGGAGCTCCAACTCGAGCGCCGCCTCGGAAACCCCGACGGGGACCTCGAAGTCCAGGACCAGGTGGTCCTCGAAATCATCGATCGTGGCGACGGCCAGACGGGAAGGAGACGACCTGAAGGGGCGGCCATTTGAGGCACTCACGAGATCCGCTACCTGGCGACCGTCGCGATCCACGGCAGAGCGGGGTGCAAGAGAATTCCCGAGTGCCAGCGGCCTCCCCGTCGGGTCGGGAAGCACCCGCTCCCCCGCCTCCAGG
>JBJHBX010000536.1:0-2605 GCA_050485725.1 Gemmatimonadales bacterium
ACTTCGTGGACCTGGGCCCCGAGCTGTGGCCCCGGATCGTGGCACATCTCCACGACGGGTCCCTCCGGGTCCTGGATCGGACCGGCCACGCCCCGTGGCTCGAGGACTCCGCGGGGTTCGAGAATGCCGTGCGGCGCGCGCTGGAAGATGTCCGGGGCGCAGGAGATGGGCTACCGGGTGACTCCAGGTGACACGCCCGCGGGGCTTCCCTGACCCGGTGCATCTCCCCCGGGCGGGAGGTGGCCGGGTTCGCCCAGATCCCGCAGCATTCGCCGCGCCTCCTCCAGCACGTCCCCGGCGACGCCGCTTTCGATGACCCGGCGGAGATGCTCCCGCGCCCGATCCGGGTCGGTCTCCAGCGTCATCTGGGCCAGCGCTACCCGGCTCCATGCCTGGAAGAGTCGGCCCAGGTAGTCCGGCTCCTGGTTGGTCAGCGAGAGAATGCGGAGGAAGCAGTCGGAGGCTTCGACCACCCGGTCCCGCTGCTGGAGGAGGGTTCCCTGGGCAAGGAGAATCCAGCGATTGTGCGGATGCCGTTCCAGCAGCCGTTCACCGGCCCGGATCGCCTCGTCCCTGGCTGCGAGGTCCGACAGGCGAAGTGCGGCGAAGTGAAGGACCGCGTCCGGTGCTTCCGACGGGCCATAGCGGGCAGCGGCCAGATCGAACTTCCGCTGCGCGGCATCAGAGCGACCGCGCCAGAGGTCGACGAGAGCCCACCCTTCGAGCTCGTCACGGAAGCGGAAGGCCCCGCCTTCCTCGAGCGCGCTCAGGGTGCGGGCCGCATCAGCGGCCCCGAAGTCGGGGCGGGGCAGGGGAGCGCCCGGCTCCGAAAACACGAAGAGCCGGAGGAAGCTCATGGCGAAGGGTGACTTCGAAACGTCACCCATCAAGAGCCGGAACGCATCGCTCATGACGTTGTCGTTGGCGAGGATGAAGAGCGAGAGCCCCCGGTCGGGCACCCGGAGGAGAAGCGCCCCTGAGTGATCCGGGTCGTCCTGGCCGAAGCTCCAGCCCACCCGGTGACCCTGAACGGACTGCGTGAACCACCCGAGGCTCACCGGGAGGGGATCGCCCGTCGCAGCGCGGGAGGGGGAGGCGAGGCGCTCGAGCGACGCCGCCGCGAGCAGCGCGCCCTGGTCCAGCGCCCTCAGGTAGGCACCCATCTCTCCGGCGGTTGAAACCAGCCCCGTGTGCGTGCCCAGGGTGGGCGAGGGGCGCACCGGCATCCCGGCTCGCTCCAGGACGCGCGTCCTGAGCGCCCGGGAAAAGCTCTCTCCCGACACGGCCTCGATCACCTCTCCCAGCATGGCATAGCGGGAGGAGGAGTAGACGTAATCACCCCCGATGATCCCTTCCGAGGTGTGCGCCAGGAGGTGGCGGACCTCTACCTCCGGGGGGATCTCCAGATGGGGCACGTAGCGACGCGCCGGTGCATCCAGCTCCAGCAGGCCCTCCTCCACCAGCTGCATCACCACCACGGCGGCCATGGACTTGGTCACCGATGCCACGCGGAGCGCCGTCGAGGTCGAGAAGGGTGCCGCACCGGCGCCGCGCTCCACCCCGAACGCCCCGGATGCAACCTGCTCCCCGTGCTCGACCACCACGTAGGCGAGACCCGGAATGCCCAGCGCGCGCTTCAGCCCCTGCAGCTCCTGCTCGAACGCGGCAACATTCGCGGTCCATTCGGGCTCGGCCGGCCCGGAGGGGCAGCCGAGGGGCAGGGCCGCAAGGAGCGTCCCGACCAGGCCTCCGATGCGACCCGTTCGCCTCATGGGGCGCCTCGCCACCCCACCGGCGGAGACTCGTCCAGGCCGAAGGTGTCATGGAGAAAGAGGAACCCGTCGAACCCCTTCTCCCACCGCATGAGGTAAGGGGGACTGTAGGCATAGTCCAGCCCGCGTGCCGCTCGGGGTCCCGGGGTGGACCTCCGCAGGTCCACGAAGGCCACCTGGTGGCCGTCGGCCGACAACCGCGCCTCGATGGTGCCGGGCGGCGCGGGCTCCAGGTCGTGGAGGTAGTCGAAGGTGCCGGGGTCCTGGAGATTGCGGAGCGGGATCTCGCGCGTGTACCGGCCCTGGTGAGAGAGGACCGCCAGCGAGTAGACCGCGGGGCCGAAGAACTGCCGGACCTCGTGACCGAGGTAGGTGAAACGCGCGACGCCCTCGAGGCCCCACTCCGGAACCACGTGCGCGAGGCTCGGGTCCGGTGAGGCGAAGTACATCCACTTGTCGGTGATGTTGTGGTTGTTGTGGGACCAGACGATGATCTTGCGATCCGGGTAGGCGTGCACGGCGAGCCAGGCGAGGTCCTCCCCCATCCCCCGATCCCTGTTCGCGCCGCGCCAGGCGTAGAGGATCAGGGCGCGGAGGTTCCGGGCCTCCTGCTCCCAGAAGGGCTCCCTTCTCTCCTCCGGGAGGCTTGCCAGCGCGGTTTCGAGCCGATCGAGGGTCGCAAGGAACCGTTCCTCGCTCTCTGCGCCCGGGCGGCTGGTGAACTCGTCGGCCAGTACGCGCTCCAGGACGCCCCGGAAGTGGGTCCGGTCGGCGCTGGACACACCCGGAGACCGGGCCAGCCGAACGTCCATGGAATCCGGAAGGGTGGCGCG
>JBJHBX010000537.1:0-2589 GCA_050485725.1 Gemmatimonadales bacterium
ACCCGATCCTGCAGGCTGCCGACATCCTCCTCTACCGCGCCGCCGCGGTGCCGGTGGGCGAGGACCAGCTCCAGCACCTGGAGCTCGCGCGCGACGTGGCGCGGAAGTGGAATGCCCGCTTCGCCGAGGATTTCTTCCCGGAGCCGAAGCCGATCCTCGGAAGTGCCGGGCGGATCCTGGGGCTCGACGGTGGGGCGAAGATGTCCAAGTCCATGGACAACACGGTCCGGATCCTGGCCGAGCCGGACGAGGTCTGGTCGCGGGTGCGGACGGCGGTGACCGACCCGCAGCGGGTTCGCCGCGACGATCCCGGGCGTCCGGAGGTCTGCAACGTCTTCACGCTGCACGGACACTTCACCGACCCGGCGCTCCTTCCCGACATCGAGGCCCAGTGCCGGGCCGGAACCCGGGGGTGCGTCGACTGCAAGCGGATCCTTTCGGAGAGCATCTCAGAGCATTTCGCGCCCGTGCGCGCGCGGGCGGCGGAACTGAAGGCGAATCCCGCCCGGGTCCGGGAGATCCTCGAGGCCGGGGCGGAGCGTGCCCGCCGGGAGGCGCGGGAGACGATGCGGGGGGTGCGAGCGGCGATGGGCATGGACTGGCGCGGAGGTACGGATTGGCGCCGGGCCGTGGCCCCGTAGTACCTTTCGACCTTCACCCACGGGCAACAGGCGACGAGGAGCGGCGTCGTGACCGAGATCTTCAAGGCGGCCATCGCCCGCGGGGCGAGCGACATCCACATCAAGTCGGGCGACGTGGTACGGGCGCGCATCCATGGGCGGCTCGTTCCCCTGACCCGCGAACGCGTGTCGCAGGAGCAGGTGAAGGCGCTCGCGCTCAAGTTCATTCCCCACGAGCGCGATCGGATCCGGATCGACGAGCTGACCGACTACGACTGCTCGTGGGGGGCGTCGGGGCTGGGGCGCTTCCGCGTGAACATCCTGCGGCAGCGCGGCTCCTTCATGATCGTGCTCCGGGTGATCCCCTTCGAGGTGCCGAACTTCGAGGAGCTCCGACTGCCGAAGGTGCTCGAGAAGGTGGCCGAGGCGGAGAGGGGGCTGATCCTCGTGACCGGGGTCACCGGCTCGGGAAAGAGCTCGACGATGGCGGCCATGGTGGAGCACATCAACGAGCGGTTCGAGCGGCATATCGTGACCCTCGAGAACCCCATCGAGTTCCTGCACCGCGACAAGCGCTGTTCGATCACGCAGCGGGACATCGGGACCGACACCGAGTCCTTCAACTCGGGGCTCAGGGCCGCCCTCCGGCAGGACCCCGACGTGATCCTGATCGGCGAGATGCGCGACACCGAGACGATCGACACGGCGCTGAAGGCGGCGGAGACCGGACACCTGGTGGTGTCGACGCTCCACACCCAGAACGCGGTGCAGACGCTCTCGCGGATCATCGCCGTCTTTCCGCCCTCCGACCAGGAAATGGTGCGGGTCCGCCTTGCCGAGTCGCTCAGGGCCGTGGTTTCGCAGCGGCTTCTTCCGATGAAGCACGAGGAGGGGCGGATCGTCGCGTGCGAGGTCATGGTGGTGACCGGGACGATCCGGGACTGCATCCTGGATCCGGAGCGCATGGCGGAGATCCCGGACCTCCTCGAGGAAGGGCGCGAGGCGTACGGATCGCAGAGCTTCGATCAGCACCTGATCGAGCTCCTTCGCGATGACCGGGTGACCTTCGAGGTGGCGAAGGCCGCCGCGACGAACCCGAACGACCTGGATCTGAAGGTGAACTTCTACGGCGAGGGGAAGGACGGGGCCGCAGCGGGCGGCGTGCCACGCCCGGGGCGCGCTCCGGCGGGACTGGATCGGGGGATCGTGCCCGGGAGCGGGGCCGCGTGATCGACCTCTCCGGTGTCCTGATTCCTGCGGCAACCCCCTTCGATGACCGCTCCGGCGACGTCGATTTCCTCGCCTTCCGGGCGAACCTGCGCAGCTGGCTCGGGCACCCGGTGCGCGGGATCGTGGTGGGCGGCTCGACGGGCGAGGCGGTCCTCCTCGACGAGGGCGAGCGACTGGCGCTCCTCGACGCGGCGCGACAGGTGATTCCCGAGGATCGGCTCATGGTGGCCGGGACCGGTGCCGAGTCGACGCGCCTCACGATCCGGCGGGGCCTCGATGCTGCGGAGCGGGGGGCCGATGCGGTGCTCGTGCAGCCCCCGGCATTCTACCGCGGCGCGATGACGGCGGAGCGGCTGCGGGCGCATTACCTCGCGGTTGCCGATGCCTCGCCGGTCCCGGTCATCCTCTACCAGGTGCCGCTCCGCTTCAGCACCGTCGAGTTCGAGACAGGGCTCGTGGCGGAGCTCGCGCGGCACGCCCGTGTGGTCGGCATGAAGGACTCCCGCGGAGACCTGGCGCGCCTGGGCGAGCTGGCCGAGGCCACGCCACCGGGGTTCCAGCTCCTGGTCGGGACCGGCGCGAAGCTCTACGCGGCCCTCCAGGTGGGCGCGGTGGGCGGGATCCTCGGGGTCGCGAACCTCGTCCCCGGGGAATCGGCAGGGATCGTCCGGGCGCACCTCACCGGCGACGGGGCCACGGCCGGACGACTCCAGGAGCGGGTCGCTCCGCTCCACGACGG
>JBJHBX010000538.1:0-2579 GCA_050485725.1 Gemmatimonadales bacterium
TCCTGGACGACGGCCACGTGCCCCCCGCGCCGCCCCCGCCGCTCCCCTTCCAGGCCGACCTCGAACGCACGATGCCGGAGTTCGCCATCGACGCCCGCGATCTTCCCCCCGAGACCGACGATCCCTTCCACCCGATGCGGGTGTCGGTGCCCGATTCGGGAGACGCGTCCGACACGGCGCCATGACCCAGCCGGTTCCTCCCGACCTCCCCTTCGTCGACATCGCCGACGAGCTCGGCGCACACGTATCCACCGCGGGCGGGGTTTCCTTGGCCCCGGGCCGGGCCCGCGAGATCGGGTCGGTCACCCTCCAGCTCTTCACGAAGCAGCCGAACCGCTGGGCCGAACCCGAGGTGGATCCGGCGCTCGCTGCCGCATGGCACGAGGCCCGGGCGAAGGAGGCCATCGTTACCGCCGGATCCCACGATTCCTACCTGATCAACCTGGCCTCGCCCGACCTCGCGCTCTGGGAGCGGTCCTTCGCCTCGTTCCGCGCCGAGCTGGCCCGGTGCGAGGCGCTGGGACTCGATTTCCTGGTGACCCACCCGGGGAACGCCACCGACCGCGACCCCGAAGGCGGGATCGCCCGGAACGCCGAAGGCGTCGCCCGCGCCCTGGAGGAAGTTCCGGGCCGGACCCGGGTCCTCCTCGAGATCACGGCGGGATCGGGGACCTCGGTGGGAGGAAGCTTCGAGGCGCTGGCTGCGATCCTCGATGGCATTCCGGAGCCGTGGCGGGCCCGTGTGGGCGTCTGCTTCGACACCTGCCACGCCTGGTCCGCCGGCTACGACCTGGTGGACGACTACGAGGGGGTCTGGGCCCGGTTCGACGATCTGATCGGACTCGAGCGGCTGGGCCTCTTCCACCTGAACGACTCGAAGAACCCCTTCGGCTCGCGGAAGGACCGCCACGAGCACATCGGCCTGGGCTCCCTGGGCGAGGCGCCCTTCCGAAGGATCATGAACGACCCCCGGTTCGCGCGGATCCCGAAGGTGCTCGAGACCCCGAAGGGCGACGACATGGTCACCTTCGACCGGCGGAACCTGAGCCGACTGCGGGGCTACCGCCCCCGTGAGACCGGTTCCGGGGCGGCCGATTTCCTTTGACAGGGCACCCGCGTGCCGGTAAATTGGAATTCCGGATGTGTCGGAGGGCCTCGTTATTGAGCCAACACATCTGAAGCCGGGACTGACTTCGGTGCCCGACGTCCTGCCCAGGGCGGCCAACGCCGCCAGGGGACTTCGGAAGGCACGGAGAGGTCACCTAACGATTGTACCCGGGCTTCAATACAACCCCTCCGGCACGATCCGGCGCCGGCGTCCTCCCCAGGGAGGGCGCCGGCGTCCTTGTTTGCGGGGTCCGCCTCGTTTTCGGAGACGACCTCGCCGGCCGAGGACGGTCGGGGGCCGCGGGGCGGATCGGGTGGACCCACCGCTCCGCCTGCGGGTAAGCGCGGCCCGGAGATCGCCCCGCCCCGAGTCCAGCGGGAGCGAGCGCATCCACCCCCCGTCTCCGTGACCCGGAACCGGATCCCCATGGCGCAGCCCATCGTCCGCGTGACCCGACGCCTGCACTTCAACGCCGCTCACCGGCTCTTCAATCCCGCGTGGAGCGACCGGAAGAACGCGGAGGTCTTCGGACCGTGCGCGAACCCCCGCTGGCACGGGCACAACTACGAGCTCGACGTGACGGTCGAGGGCTCCGTCGACCCGAATACCGGGTACGTGATGGATCTCGGGAAGCTCAAGGCCCTCGTGAACGAGGCCGTGGTCGACCAGGTCGACCACCGGAACCTGAACGAGGAGGTGCCGTGGCTCGACGGGGTGAACCCCACCACCGAGAACTTCGTGGTGGCCATCTGGCGGCAGATCGAACCCCGGATGCCGGCGGGCGTGCGCCTCGCGCGCCTCGTGCTCTGGGAAACCCCCCGCAACTACGTGGAATACGAGGGCGCCTGAGCCCGGAACCGACGACATGAGCCTGCACACGAACGAATCAGGGGCGCCGATGGCGCTGGATCCCGCGGCCGGCGAGACCGTTTCCGCCGCCGACGCCGCGGTCCTCGAACGCGTTCCCTTTACCGCGCTGGTCCGCGAGACCCTCCGGCGCATCGGCGAGAACCCGGACCGGGAGGGACTCCTCAAGACCCCGGAGCGGGTCGTCAAGGCGTGGGATTTCCTGGCCAGCGGGTACCGGAGCTCGGCCCAGGCCACCGTGGGCGATGCGCTCTTCGAGGAGCGCCACCACAACATGATCATCGTGAAGGACATCGAGATGTACTCGCTCTGCGAGCATCACATGCTCCCCTTCATCGGGAAGGTCCACGTGGCCTACATCCCCGATGGCCAGATCCTGGGGCTGTCGAAGGTGGCGCGGCTGGTCGAGGTGTTCAGCCGCCGGCTGCAGGTGCAGGAGCGGCTGACCGAGGAGATCGCGCAGAGCTTCTGGGAGGTGGTGCAGCCCCAGGGCGTCGGCGTCGTGATCGAGGCCCATCACCTCTGCATGATGATGCGCGGCGTGGAGAAGCAGAACTCCTTCACGATCACCTCGGCCATGCGGGGCTTCCTGGAGGATCCGAGC
>JBJHBX010000539.1:0-2573 GCA_050485725.1 Gemmatimonadales bacterium
CGCCCCGACCACGCTGCAGCCACGCCCCGTCCACGCCCCGACCACGCTGCTGCCTCGGAAGGTCGTAAACGCGCACCAAACTAGTTTCCTCGTCGTACAACCGCAGAGAAAACGCCCGTGGAGGTCGCGAATTTGACTTTCGGTCCAGCGATCAATGCACGATCGCATGAAAAACGCCCTCAGAGGTCGCGTTTCATGCTATTGTCACTTTCGCGACCGTTTTTCAGGGCACTTCGCGCCCTCCGGACCCGCGTCTCGGAGCCCTGGTCCGCGGACCAGGGCACGGGTCCCGTGATTCGGACGGGCCGGCACCCGACCGTCGAGGACTTCCTTCAGCCTGCCGGCGTGAAGGTCCCCCAGGCGCGGCGGAGGGTGTCCGAGATCTCGCCGAGGGTAGCGCTCGACTTCACGGCCTCCAGGAGGAGGGGCACCAGGTTCGCATCCCCAGCCGCACCCTGCGCAAGGGCGGCGAGGGCCGCATCGGTGGCGGCCTGGTCGCGCGATGCCCGCAGCTTCGCCACCCGGCTCCTCTGCTCGGCCTCGAGTGCGGAGTAGTCGGTCTCGTCGATTCGAGGGGGCGGCTCGGCCTCGGCGAAGCGGTTGACCCCGACCACGACCCGCTCGCCGCGCTCCACCTCGAGTTGGTGCCGGTAGGCGGCGGCGTGGATCTCGTCCTGCATGTAGCTCACCGCGCTCGCGGCGCCCCCGCGCTCGTCGATCTCGGCCAGGTAGCGGCGGGCCTCGGCCTCGACCCGGTTCGTCAGCTCCTCCACGAACCAGCTCCCGGCCAGGGGGTCGACGGTCCGCGCCGCGCCCGACTCGTGGGCCAGGATCTGCTGGGTGCGAAGCGCAATGCGTGCCGCCTCCTCGGTCGGCAGGGCGAGCGCCTCGTCGAAGCCGTTCGTATGAAGCGACTGGGTGCCGCCGAGCACGGCCGAGAGCGCCTGGGTCGTGACCCGGATCACGTTGTTGAGCGGCTGCTGCGCCGTCAGGGTCGAGCCCCCGGTCTGCGTGTGGAAGCGGAGCCGCGCGGCCTCGTCCGACGCGCCGAAGCGCTCCCGCATCAGCCGGGCCCAGAGCCGGCGGGCGGCCCGGAACTTCGCGACCTCCTCGAAGAAGTCGTTGTGGGCCGCGAAGAAGAACGAGAGCCGCGGGGCGAAGGACTCGAGGTCGATGCCGGCATCGAGGGCACGTCGCACGTACTCGAGCCCGTTTGCGAAGGTGAAGGCGACCTCCTGGGGCGCGGTGGCCCCAGCCTCGCGAATGTGGTAGCCGGAGATCGAGATCGTGTTCCAGCGCGGGACCTCGGCGGCGCAGAAGGCCATCACGTCGGCGACCAGGCGGAGCGACGGATCCACCGGGTAGATGTACGTGCCCCGCGCAATGTACTCCTTCAGGATGTCGTTCTGGATCGTCCCCGAGAGCTTCGACCGCGGCACCCCGTTCTCTTCGGCCACGGCAATGTAGAGCACGAGGAGGATCGCGGCGGTGGAGTTGATCGTCATCGAGGTCGAGACGGCGCCCAGGTCGATCCTGTCGAAGAGGATGCGCATGTCCTCGATCGAGTCGATGGCGACCCCGGCCCGCCCCACCTCGCCTGCGGCCATGGCGTGGTCCGAGTCGTAGCCCATCTGGGTCGGGAGGTCGAAGGCCACCGAGAGCCCCGTCTGCCCCCGCTCCAGGAGGTAGTGGTAGCGCGCGTTCGTGGCGCGCGCGGTCCCGAACCCGGCGTACTGGCGCATCGTCCAGTGCCGCCCCCGGTACATGGTCGGGTAGACCCCGCGGGTGAAGGGAAACTGCCCGGGGTCGGCCAGGTCGGAGGCGGGATCGATGTCGACGTCGTCCGGTCCGTAGACGACCTCGACCGGCAGCCCCGAGTCGGTGTGGGCGGGGGGCGGGAGGTCGTCGCCGCGCCGAGGGGCGCCGCCACTCATGGGTCACCTCCGTCGGCCGGCGCCTCGAATTCCACGAGCACCGTGTCCTTCTCGACGGCGTTCCCGGCCTCGACGTGCACGGCGCGCACCACGCCGGGGGCGGCGGCCTTGAGCTCGTTCTCCATCTTCATGGCTTCCACGATCACGATCCCCTGCCCTGCCTGAACTTCGTCGCCGGGAGCCACCTCGACCCGGACCACGAGCCCGGGCATGGGAGCGCGCAGGGCGGTGGGACCGCTCCCGGCTCCGGAGGCCTTCCGCGCCCGGCGAACCGCCTCCTGCCCCCGGTCCAGCACGAGCGCCGAGACACGGTGTCCCTCGACCTCGAGCCACCAGCGGCCCTCGGCATCGCGTCGGGGAAGGACCCTGAGCGAGCGCCCGCCAATGCGAACGCTTCGCACGGGGGATGCAACGGCGGGGGATGCAGAGGCAGGGGCCAGCTCGATCGGCACCGGTACCCCGTCGACCAGGGTGGGGGCGTCGGCGGGCGCGGGGTTCGACGGGGGGAGCCGGACTTCGTGGCTCCGGTCGTCGATCAGGGCGAACAAGTGCATCGTGGGCATCCTGTAGGGTCGTGTTCGTACATGTAGGGTCAACTGTCGGGCCGGGCGGCGGGCGCGGCCGACCGGGACGCGGGAT
>JBJHBX010000540.1:0-2561 GCA_050485725.1 Gemmatimonadales bacterium
AGTGGATCGGGGTGGCCCGCTCGAACCTGGCCGGCACGCTCCAGGCGGGGGGCGACCCCGCGGGCGCAGAGCGACTCTTCCGCGAGGCGCTCGAGATCTACGACGCGACGCTCCCGCCGGGGCACCAGCTCGGTGGCATCGCCTGGATCCGCCTTGGTGGCGCACTCCTGCTCCAGGACCGGCCGGACGAGGCCCGGGAGGCGCTCGAGCGGGGGCGCGAGGTGCTCCGGTCGCAGGGGGTGAGCCCCGTGTGGGTGGCGCGCGCCGACGAGCAACTGGAGCAGATCCGTGCGGTGGAGGCCGAGCGGGGGGCCGGGCTGGTGCCCCCGGATGCCGGGAAGCCGGGGGGTGGGCCAGGCGGGAGATGACAGGTGCCGGCCGCCGACTGCGCATGGACACGCGAAGGGTGGCGCCCCGGCGCACCCGTGTCGATGTCCCCGGCCGGTCTTCCCGGCCTTCCCGATTGCCGGAGGTCTCCCCGATGCGCATCCGAACCATCTTCCACCTCGCCGCCGCGGCATTCCTCGGCGCCGCCGTCCTCCTCCCCGCCGGAGCCCTCTCGGCCCAGGACGCCCCGCCGGAGAACGGCCGCTTCGGCGTCGGCTTCCAGAGCTCCTGGCCGGCCTACGGGTTGAGCGGCATGTACGACCTGAACGACCGGCTGACCGCGCAGGCGGTGCTCGGTGCCTTCGGGACGCTGACCACCGTGTCGGGCCGCGGGCTGTATCACTTCCAGCGCGAGGAGAAGTACTCGCTCTACGGCTTCGGTACCGTCGGAGTCTGGCGGCATTCCTACCGGGTGATCGGGGTGTCCGAGAGCGAGACCTCGCCAGGCGTGGGCGGTGGAGCGGGCCTCGAGCTCGACTGGCGCCGCCTCCTCGACGGCTCGGGGAACGGCTCCGGCTTCCCCCCGATCTTCAGCTCCATCGACCTGGGGTTCGTGGCCGCGAGCTTCGACAACTACAACTTCTCGGGGCTCGTGATCGGGGCGGGGCTGCACTACAAGTTCTGACCGCGGGGGGCCGCCGCGACCGTCCGGCCCGGAGCCCGGCGGCGTGTGGGGCCGCCGCGACCCTCCGGCCCGGAGCCGCGCGGGATCTCGAGCGTTTCGTTGCCACTGGTGGGCTTCCCGCGCGCGCCGGCTCCGAAGGTCTCACCGGCCGATACGAACGGTGCCATCGCCGACCCCCCGGGCGCGCGATGGCACCCGCGGTCTCCGTTACGGAGACGCCAGGTGCCCGCGCTCGGGTATCCCTCGCCAAGGGCGGCATCCTTCTCGCCTGCATCAGGGGGCGCCTTGACACCCCCGATCGGGACCCCGTAGCTTCGGGGCATGGTCAAGGAGACGCACGCCAGGGTCATCAGCCGGGGGCAACGTTCCGACCGCCTGCGCGCTGGAGGGTCCCGTCCGCGTCCCCGACCCCCCCTTCGCGCCTCCTTCATCGCCCTGATCCTCGGGGTGCTCATCCCGGGGTGCGGCGGGGGCGACGACCCGTCCGCCGACGCCTTCGAGCTGCGCCACGAGGACGGTGTCGAGGTCGCGCTGAGCCGCGTCGAGGGGGCCGACACCCCCCGCCGGCGCCTCGCCGATGAGACGCCCCTGGCCCGGATCGGGTCCGAGGCCGAGGGAAGCCCGGCGCTCTTTGGCCAACCGAACCAGGTGGCGATCGACGGACGCGAGCGACTCTGGGTCGTGGACTTCATGGCCCGCGAGCTCCGCATCTTCCGCCTCCCCGGAGGCGAGCACCTGGCGACCCACGGGGGACCCGGCGACGGACCGGGCGAGTTCCAGCGCCCCACGCTGCTCGGGCTTGATGCGGAGGACCAGGCATGGATCTGGGACGACGCGAACGGGCGACTGACCGTGGTCACAGCCGAGGGCGCGATCACCCGGGAGCGGCGGGTGGGCGAGGATCGCGAGCTGATCCCGCGCCTGCGGCATGTGGCCGCCGGGAGCGGAGCCCTCTGGGCACAGTTTCCGCAGCGCTTCCAGGGCAGCATCACCGACGGCATGGTCCTCCACGACACGATCCGGGTCTGGCGCATGGAAGATGCCGACGCCGAGCCCGTCCTGGTGGCCGAGCGCGAGGGGCCGCGCTGGTGGTTCGAGGGGGGCATCCAGGCCCCGATCCCCTTCCGGGAGGGCGCGCGGTTCTCGGTGCGGGAGGACCGTTTGGCCATGACCGACGGGGGTGGCGCTCCGCGGATTGAAATCGTCGACGCCCGGGGTCGGATCGTGCGACGGATCATGGTGGATCGCCCCCGCGTCCCCGTCACGCCGGCGGCGGTCGAACGGGACCTCGCGGGGCCCTCCCGCACCGACCGGGCGGCGGAACTCCTGCGGTCGCGGAGGGCCGGGCTCCCCGTTCCGGACCACGTGCCCGCGTGGGACTGGGTCCACCTGGGGCCGGACGGAAGCGTCCACGCGCGTCGTCACGGCACGATGGAGTCGGGCGAAGCGTGGGACGTGTTCGACCCCGACGGCCGACTCGTGGAGGTGCTGGAGCTCGCACCGGGCGAACACCTTGTCGCCGTGGAGCACGGGACGCTCGTGCTGATGG
>JBJHBX010000541.1:0-2560 GCA_050485725.1 Gemmatimonadales bacterium
CGCATGGCCGACGTCACCCGGATCCGGCGGGTCCCGGCGAGGCCGCGGGCCCCTCCGACACCGTACCTTCCACCGCCTCCTCCACCGTCTCTTCCGCGTGCCCGATCTCCCGCATCGACAGCCCCATGCGGCCCGCGTACCAGAGGCCCAGCACCGTCACCGGAATGAAGCCGCCGAGGTGATATCCGAAGGCGAAGGCAAGCGTGGCGGAGTCGCCGACGCCGTAGACCTCGACGAGGGCCACCACCGCAGCGGCATGGAAGGTCCCGAAGAACCCGGGTGCCGACGGAACCGCCACGCCGAGGGCGATGATTGCCTGGACGAAGAGGGCCGTGACGTACCCCTCCTGGATGCCGAAGGCGTGCATCGCGACCCAGAAGGACACGGCATTCCAGCCCCAGAAGAGGAACGACCAGGCAAGTGCCCCGACGAGGAGCTTCGGATCCTGGAGCGCCGTCAGGCCGCCCAGGAAGCTCTTGAGCCCCTCGACCAGGAGCCGGGCGGCCCGATCCGGGAGGAAGCGGGCCACTCCCTCGGCCACCCGCAGGAAGAGCCGCGGAAAGAGGAGAAGGGTGACCACGGCCACCATGACGGCGCCCACGAGCACGACCACGGCGGTCACGAGGTCACCGATGGACCGCCCCGCCACCGTCGCCTCGGTCGGGAAGGAAGGGTGGAGGAGCGCCACCATCAGGAGCGAGAAGACCGCGACCGCATCGAGGAACCGCTCCACCACCAGGGACCCGAGCGCTCCACTCACGGTCACCGGCTCGAGCCTCGAGATGGCCCACGCCCTGGCGAACTCCCCCACCCGCGCCGGCAGCAGGTTGTTCGCCGCGAACCCGATGTTCACGGCGGCGAACCGGTTGCCGAGCGAGGTATCGGGCCTTAGCGGATGGAGGAGCAGCTTCCACCGGAGCGCCCTGAGCAGGAAACCGGAGGTGGCGATCGCCACCGCGGCCAGGAGAAGCCCCCAGCGGGCGCCGCGCACCTCGGCCCAGACCATGGCGAGTTCGACGTCTCGAAGCACCCACCAGATCAGGACGGCGCTGATGACGATCCCGAGTACCGCCTTCCAGTCGAGTCTCACCCGCGCACCGGCCCCTTCACCAGCCCATCGGGGGCACCCAGCGACCGGGGACCTCCACCCGGCCGGGCGCCTCGCGGATCAGTTCACGCATCTCGAGCACGGCTCGCTCCATGCCGACCAGGATCGCCCGCGACATGATCGAGTGCCCGATGTTCACCTCCTCGACCTCGGGGAGGGCCGCCACCGGGATCACGTTCTCGTAGGTCAGCCCGTGTCCGGCGTGCACGGCCAGCCCGAGCTCGCGGCCCAGCTCCGAGGCGCGATGCAGGCGGACAAGCTCATCGGCCCGACGATCGCCTCCCTCGGAGGCCTCCCGGACCCCTCGTCCCCGCCGCCCTGCATTCGCGTACTCGCCCGTGTGCAGCTCCACGGCGTCGGCCTCGAGCGCCGCGCTGGCGCGGATCGCCTCCGGGTCGGGATCGATGAAGAGGGAGACCCGGATCCCCGCATCGCGGAGGCGAGAGGTGGCCCGACTCACCCGCGCCCTCGCCACGTCCCCTTCAAGCGAAAGTCCGCCTTCCGTGGTCACCTCCTCCCGCCGCTCGGGCACGAGGGTCACCTGGAAGGGTCGGAGCTCCCGGGCAATCTCCACCACCGTGTCCTCGCACGCGATCTCGAGGTTCACCCCGGTCCGGACCGTCTCCATCAGCAGGCGGAGATCCCGGTCGGAGATGTGGCGGCGGTCCTCCCGAAGATGGACGGTGATCCCCTCGGCGCCGCCCAGCTCGGCGAGCACGGCCGCCCGCACCGGGTCGGGTTCGTCGGTCCTGCGGGCCTCGCGCAGTGTGGCCACGTGGTCGATGTTGACGTAGAGACGCATCGTCAGGGTTCCCGGAGCAGGGAGTCGAGGTTCGCCAGGGCGTCATCGGGGAGCCGGGGCCGGGCCATTTCGAGTGCCCGCCTGGCCAGGGCGGCATAGAGGGCCGCGTCCTCCGGATCCAGCGTGCGGAGATGCAGCCCCACGACCTCGGCATCACCACGGGAAACGGGTCCGGTGAGGGCCCGGTCGAGCCCGAGGGCCTCGGCGTTCTCGAGGGTGCCCTTCGCAAGCCCGAGCAAGGCCACCTCAGCCTCGTCCCGTGAAGCTCCGGCCGCCTCCAGCCACGCAGCCGCGGTCCCGAGAAGCACGACCAGGTAGTTCGAGGCCAGCACCGCCGCCGCATGATACAGCGGCCGACGGGCCGTGGGAACCGTGATCGCCCGGCCGCCCAGGGCTCCGACGATGCGGCGGGCCGCCGCCATGGCACCCGGCTCTCCCGAGATCGCGAACGAGGATCCGTACAGGCGGTCGGCGCCGGTCAAGGGGTTCGCGATCGCCTGCAGGGGGTGGAGCGTACCCACCTGGTACCCCCGGGCATGCAGCGGCTCGAGGGGATCGGCCCCGAGGGCGCCGGAACAGTGGAGGACGGGGGTCCCCTGGGCGGGCTCGCCCCGCCCGGCGAGGATCGCGGCCATTTCGGGGAGAACGCG
>JBJHBX010000542.1:0-2554 GCA_050485725.1 Gemmatimonadales bacterium
GGCGTCCGGCTCCCTCGCGTTCGTCATGCTCCTCCCGGTGGTCGTGGTGCTCACGGCGGCGGGCATCCACGTGGACCGCCTGGTTCCGGAGATCACCCTCCCGGTGGCCCTGCTCCTGATTCCCGTCCTCGCGCTGCTCATCTTCGTGCTGATGGTCCTGGGCGCGGGGGCGTGGCTTGCCGTGGCCCGTTTCGTCGTTCCCCGCGCGTGGGCGGAGGAGTTCTTCCTCGCCCCCGGCCTCGGGGTCTTCTCCGACGTCAGCCGGTGGCTGTTCGAGCGTGCGTACGGCGACGGGACGGATGCACGGTGACGGGCCGGGTGCATCGTCCGCGTCGGTCCTGCTCCGGAACAGGGTGCGCAAGACCCGGAGCGTCAGGAGACGTCGACGCAGGAGGCCACCAGGGTTCGAGCTCGTACGAGGCGTCGATGCGCACGAGAAAGCGCTCGGGTGAACCTCGTTCTTCCCGGCAGTGACACGGGCCGCACCTCCCCCCCACGGGGCCCGCCACGACCCACGCCCCCGCCCAGCCCATCCACCGGCCGGGCGGCCCCACGCCACCCGCCCCGTCTTCCGGCCGGCTCGTCCGCATCCCCCGGGAAAAGACCCCGTCGAACCCCACCCGTACCTCCCTCGCGGGATCATTGCCGGTGGGGGATCCCCCGGGCGTGCATCGCGTCGTGGCTGTGCCCCTGGCCCCCGGCCTCGGCGTGGCCGTGCCCATGCTCCGGCCCCGCCCTCTCGTAGTGCCGGCGCAGGAGGTCCTCCCCGAAGTCGTTCTCGAGGTCACGCCACACCGTGTGTATGTGGTTCGCGTTGTTCTGGACGTTGTCGTACTCGATCAGGGTGACCGGGCCATGGATCCGGTAGTAGTGGGGCTCGCCGGGCTCGACGCTTCCCGCCCAGGCGAAGTGCAGGTTCCGGAACCCCGTCTCCTCGATCCGCCGCAGCCGCTCGCGGGCGAGCTCCGGCTCCAGGTTGTCCACGTACTCCCCGAGGAGGAGGAGGAAGAGGTGCTGCTGCGCGTCGCTCATGGCCCCGAAGGCGAGCCCCTCGACCCGCTCGAGAAGGGCACGCCGGTCGTTCCCCGTGATGATGTCGCGCGGCGCCGTCTCCGAGATCAGCGCCACCGCCCGCTGCTCCGCGTCCAGGGCCCGCATGAGCGCGCGCCCCCGGTCCTCCTCGTGGGCCAGGAGCCGCCACCCCGCGTGCGGGCCGCCGCGCACCTGGGCCGGGTTCGCCCCGATGAAGGACGGGTTCGAGACCACGACCCCGCCCGCCGAGGTGAAGTTCAGCGAGACGTGATGCCCCTCGAAGCGCCACCCCCAGGGCTCGCGGATCGAGGGCGTGCCGAAGACCCAGAAGTGGTAGTTTTCCGGATCGCGGCGTACCGGGTTGTTCTCGATTCCGGCGAGGATCTCCTCGAGGCGCATGACTCCCGTCGCCTTCTGGAACCCCTGCCCGCTCGTGACCGCCTGGAGGAGGGCGAGGGCGGCCGACCGCTGCTCGAAGCTCATGTCGCGCAGGGGGAGCCCGTTGCGCTCTACGGGGGTGAAGTACCAGCTGTAGCGGTCGTCGTGGTCGAAGTCGCGTAGCGCCGCCTCCCGCTCCTCCGCGCCGAGCGTGGCGATGAAGGCCTCGGCGGCTGCCACCACCCGGTCCGCCGCCCGCGTCGCGGCGAGCTCCGTCGCCGCTGAATGGGCCAGGGGGCTCACCACCAGGAGAAAGGCGAGGGCACCCACCCCCACGCCTGCGCCGAGGAGGAGCCTCCTTCGTCGGAGCATCCTCCGCCCGTCGTCGTTGCGGCCGGTCGAGCCTGGGTCCGGGGTCCGGGGGGGCACGGTCATCCTTCCTCCTGGCTGGATCTGGATGGGGTGGGGCGGCTCGAGCGAGCGAGCGAGCGAGCGCTCCTGCCGATCGAGAATAGATGCGGCGGAGGCGGCGGGCCAGCGGGGGGTCCCGACGGGGTGCCCGGACCCTCCCTCGCCTCCCGAGGGTTCTTCCGGTGGGGGGTCTTCCCACGGACCGAGACCGCGGAGGGCGGGACCTTGAACGAATTCTGGCGTCGTCACGCGAATCCCTGGAGTGTCTGGACGAGATTTGCAGCGATTCCCGCGGTGATCATGGCTTTCTGGAGCCGGATCTGGCTCGGCGATTGGGCGGTCGTGCCCGTGGTCGTGGCCATCGTCTGGCTCATCGCCAACCCCGTTGCGTTCCGCCCGGTGCACGAGCCCAGGGTCTGGGTCTCCAAGGCGGTCTTCGGTCAGCGGCTCTGGTTGACCCAGCGGAACCGGGTTCCGGCGGTCTATCGCACCATCCTGACATGGCTGGTCGCGGTGGGGCTCGCCGGCCTCGTCTTCATCGCCTGGGGCCTCTGGGCCCTGGAGGTGTGGCCCACGGTGTACGGCGCGACCCTCGTTGTGCTCTCCCAACTCTGGCAGCTCGACCGGCAGAGACTGCTATACGAGGAACTGGAGGGAACAGGCGGGGGCGATTCCTCCGCGGTCTAGCGAGGGCATCGTGGCGGCGCTCCGGCTCACTCACCTCCCCTCCACG
>JBJHBX010000543.1:0-2546 GCA_050485725.1 Gemmatimonadales bacterium
CCGTCTACTGGTGGGACCCGGACGTCTTCCTCCCGGTGCTCGGGGTCTGGGAGATCGTGATCGGCATCTGCCTCCTGGTCCGGCCCCTGGTCCGGGTGGCGATCCCGTTGCTGCTGCTCCAGATGCCGGGCACGATGATGCCCCTGGTGCTCCTCCCGGAGGTCTGCTTCACGAGCATCCCCTTCGGCCTCACGCTCGAGGGGCAGTACATCGTCAAGAACCTGGTCCTGGTGGCGGCGGCGCTCGTGGTGGGCGGATCGCTGCGCGACCGACGCTTCCGGAACGAGACCTTCCCCGGGATCCGGCCGCAGCGGGGTTGACGCCCCGGACCGCGCCATTAGCTTTGAAAGCTCCGGATTCGCCCCTCGCCCCCCGTGGGTCGCGCGTGGGCCATCGCCGGAGTACCCCGCGCCGCTAGCTCAATTGGCAGAGCAACTGGCTCTTAACCAGTAGGTTCTAGGTTCGATTCCTAGGCGGCGCACTTTCGGGACCTTTCGAGGGATGCGAAGGGGCCGGCCACGACCTCCGGGTGGTGGCCGGCCCCTTCGTCGTTCCCCCCTTCCGCTCCCCAAGCAGTGGGCGCTGCCGGGTTCAGAGTCGGGCGCGAAGCGCCGGCACCGTCGCCTCGAGGGGCTCGGCCCGGGCCGGCCGGGCCAGGAGTTCGACGAGGGCCGTGGGGGGCGGCACGCTTCGCCCCACGGCGGGTTCGACCACCTCGGGGAACTTGGCCGGGTGGGCGGTGGCGGCCACGATCCAGTCTTCCCGGTTCCCTTCCGCCCGGAGCCGTTCAAGCGCCCGGATTCCGCACGCCGTGTGGGGACACACCGTGACTCCCCACCGGTCGGGGGCTTCGGCCATGGTCTGGAGGATTGCGGCGTCCGCGACCTCGGTTGCCGACAGGAACTTGCGGACCCGGGCCGGGTCCGGTTCCGCGTGGACCAGGCGCTCCAGGTTGCTCGGAACGCCCACGTCCATCGCGTTCGCCGGGGTGCGGACGCTCGACCTGGGCTCGGCCCGCCCGGTTTCGAGCCAGTCGACGAGCGCCCGGTTCCGGTTCGTGGCCAGGTGCACGCGCCCCACCGGGAAGCCGATCCGGCGCGCCCAGAGCGCGGCCAGGCCGTGTCCGAAGTTGCCGCTCGGCACGATGAACCCGGGGCGCCTCCCGGTTTCCCGCCGCCAGCGCAGGGCGTGGTGCGCGAACCAGGTCATCTGCGGAAGGAGCCGTCCGATCGAGATGCTGTTCGCGCTGGTCAGCCGGTGGCGCCGGACAAGATCCGGGTCTCCGAGCACCGCCTTCACGATGCGCTGCGCGTCATCGAAGCTCCCGGCGACACGGTAGCTGCGCACGTTGCCCCGGTCGCCGAAGCAGGAGAGGAGGTGGGCCTGTCGCTCCGACACGCCGCCCTCGGGGAAGAGCACGCTGACCCGGAAGCCCGGTCGCCCGGCGAAGGCCGCCGCCACGGCGCTCCCGGTATCGCCCGAGGTGGCCACGAGTACGTGAACCGGCAGGGTGTCATCGCCGCCGGCAACCCTTTCCAGCGCGGCCGCGAGGAAGCGCGCCGCGAAGTCCTTGAAGGCGGCGGTGGGGCCGTGGAAGAGCTCCATCAGGGCCTGCCTTCCCGTCGCTCCATCCCCTTCGCCCAGCGGGTGAAGCGGGATCCCGGCAGGGAAGGCCTCGGCCGCAAGGGCGGGCAGGGCGCCCAGGAGCCCCGCATCGGAGGGGTGATCGAGGAAGGGGCCGAGGGCTGCACAGGCGGTCCATACCAGCGCCTCGGAACCTCCCGTCGGCGCGTCGACGTCGTCGAGCGACGAGAGCCGGGGCATCTGCACCGGAACGAAGAGGCCTCCGTCGGGGGCGAGACCCGCCTGGAGCGCCTCGGTCACCGGAATGCCGCCGCCGCCGTCCGGCCCCCCCCACCCCCGCGTGCTGATCAGCCCCATGCGGTCACCCGCGCGGCCGGTCCCGCCACCGGCGCGTTCCAGGCATCGGCCTCGATCCCGAGGGACCGGAAGGCGGCGCGCATCGATCGCGCGCCTTCAGCCGCACCTTCCGCATCCTCGAACCAGGCGAAAAGGCTCGGCCCCCCGCCCGAGATCCCCGCCCCCACGGCCCCGGCCGCAAGCGCGGCAGCGCGCACCTCGTCGAACCCAGGGACCAGGGGTGCGCGGCGCGGCTCCACCAGAACGTCCTCGATGGAGTCCCGGAGAAGCTCCAGGTCCTTCCGATGGCAGGCCTCGAGGAAGCGGGCGAGCCGGGCGGTCTGGAGCACGACGTCGGCCAGGGGGAACGGGTCGCGCAACACCTCGCGCGCCCGGCGGGTCTCGAGGACCTGGTGCGGGTGGACGAGGGCGCAGTGGAGCGCTCCCGGAAGATCCAGGGGGAGGAGCCGGTCGGGAAGCGCCAGCACGAGCCCCCCGAGAAGCTGGGGCCCGACGTTGTCGCCGTGTGGGGCGCCGCTCGCCACCGCCTCGCCTTCGAGGGCCCAGCGGTAGAGCACCCCGGCCGGGAGGGGCTCGGCACGAAGCCGGTTCGCCGCCACGAGGGC
>JBJHBX010000544.1:0-2543 GCA_050485725.1 Gemmatimonadales bacterium
ACCTGGGGTGGCTCCAGCGGAAGGGGCTCGCACGCAGGACCCTCTCCCGGAAACTCTCGGCGGTGCGCACCTTCCTTCGCTTTCTCCAGGGCGAGGGCGTCGTGGATGCGAATCCGGCCCGGGCGCTCCGTGCGCCCCGCGCCGAGCGGACCCTTCCGGGCCACGTGGGGCACGCGGCGATCGGTGCCCTCTTCGACCTGGCCGAGGCCCGTGCAGCCGAGAACACCCTTTCGGCGACGCGCACCCTGGTCGTGCTCGAGCTCCTCTACGGCAGCGGGCTCCGGCTGGCCGAGCTCCATGGTCTCGATCTCGAGGCCGTGGATGCCGTGGGCGAGCAGCTCCGGGTGCGGGGGAAGGGGCGGAAGGAGCGGATCGTTCCCCTGACCGCGTCGGCCGTTCGCGCCCTTCGCCGCTACGAGCCGCGCCGGGACGAGACCGGGGTGCCCGCGCGCCGGGGGCCCCTGCTCGTGAACGAGCGGGGGAGGCGGCTCTCCCGCCGCTCGATCCAGAAGACGGTGGGCGAGCTGCTGGACCGGGCCGGCGAGGGCGAGGGTCATTCGGTCCACTCGCTCCGGCACGCCTTCGCGACCCACCTGCTGGACGGGGGGGCCGACCTGATGTCGGTGAAGGAGCTGCTCGGGCACGTGTCCCTCTCCACCACGAGGATCTATACTCACACGTCGCGGGAGCGGCTGCGCGAGGTCTATCGCCAGGCCCACCCGCGTTCCACCTGACGATGCGGAAAGCGAGCGAAATGACGAAGACGAACGAGCGGCGGGTCCGGGCCACCACGGTGGTCGCGGTGCGCCGCGAAGGCCGGGTGGCCATGGGCGCCGACGGCCAGGTCACGATGGGCGACACCATCGTGAAGGGGTCGGCCGTGAAGGTCCGGAAGCTCAAGGGCGACCGGATCCTGGCCGGTTTCGCCGGCGGGGTGGCCGATGCCTTCACCCTCTTCGAGAAGCTCGAGGAGAAGCTCGAGCGCTACCCCGGGAACCTGACCCGGGCCTGCGTGGAGCTGGCCAAGGACTGGCGGATGGATCGATACCTCAGGCGACTCGATGCACTGCTATTGGTAGCCGATACGAATCACTTGTTCGTCGTGAGCGGCGACGGGAACGTCCTCGAGCCCGACAGCGAGGTGGCGGCCATCGGTTCCGGTGGCTCCTTCGCGCTGGCGGCGGCGCGCGCACTTCGTGAGCACACCGACATGGAGCCCCGGGCCATCGTCGACGAGGCGCTCCGGATCGCGGCCGACATCTGCATCTACACGAACGCGAACATCCAGCTGCTGGAGCTGGGCGAGGGAGGGGGGTCGTGAGCGCCGCGCAGCCCACCGACGGGCCCGACCCGGCCGCCTGGCTCGACGAGCTGACCCCGCGGCAGATCGTGGCCGAGCTCGACCGCTACATCGTCGGGCAGGACGACGCGAAGAAGTCGGTGGCCATCGCGCTCCGGAACCGGTGGCGCAGGCAGCGGGTCGGCGACGACCTGCGCGACGAGATCGCGCCGAACAACCTGATCCTGATCGGACCCACCGGCGTGGGGAAGACCGAGATCGCCCGGCGGCTCGCCCGCCTGGCCGGCGCGCCCTTCGTCAAGGTCGAGGCCTCGAAGTTCACCGAGGTCGGCTACGTGGGGCGCGACGTCGAGTCCATGGTCCGCGACCTGGCCGACACCGCCGTGAACCTGGTCCGGGCCGAGCGCGAGGACGAGGTACAGGAGGTGGCCGAGGCGCGGGCCGAGGAGCGGCTCCTGGACCTGCTCTTTCCCGACGCCGAGGACCACGGACCCGCCGGGGCCCGCGGCGGGGTCCGCGTGGAAACGGCCCGGCGGCCGGCGGGCCCGAAGGCCGTGCCCGACGCCCCGCCGGAGCCCATGGCATCCCCCAGGATCTTCGTCGTGGGATCGGAGGGGGTGCGCCCGGCCGAGGCTTCGGACGACGCCGGCGGATCGCAGGAGGCCGACGGCGACCTGACCCTCGAGGAACGGCGCCACCGTACCCGCGAGAAGCTGCGGAAGCTGCTCCGCGACGGGAACCTCGAGGACCGCGAGGTCGAGATCGAGGTGGACCAGACCCCGAACGTCGAGGGGATGATGATCCCCATGGGCATGGAGGGCATGGATCCGAACTTCACCGAGATGCTGCAGGAGATGCTTCCGAAGCGGAAGAAGCGCCGCACCGTCACGGTGGGCGAGGCGCGCCGGGTCCTCGTGCAGGAGGAGCTCGACCGCCTCGTCGACATGGACGAGGTCGTGAACGAGGCGCTGGACCGCGTCGAGGACATGGGGATCATCTTCCTCGACGAGATCGACAAGATCGCAGGGGAGCGGGGGGGCGCGGGGCCCGACGTGAGCCGCGAGGGGGTGCAGCGGGACCTCCTGCCCATTGTCGAGGGATCGAACGTGCAGACCAAGTACGGGCTCGTGCGTACCGACCACATCCTCTTCATCGCGGCCGGGGCCTTCCACGTTTCCAAGCCGTCGGACCTGATCCCGGAGCTCCAGGGGCGTTTCCCGATCCGTGTCGAGCTCAAGTCGCT
>JBJHBX010000545.1:0-2537 GCA_050485725.1 Gemmatimonadales bacterium
GGCTCCGTGCGGGAAGCGCCACGGTCACCGTCCGCTCCGGGAACGTGCAGACCCAGGTCCCGGTCACCGTGCTTCCCGGCGACGAGCCCGTGATCGAGGGGGTGTCGGCCACGCTTCTCCGCGAGGGCGACGAGATCGAGATCACCGGGCTCCGCTTCGCGAGCTCGGCGGCCCAGAACCTGGTCCGGCTCGACGACGAGCGGCTGGTGGTCCTCGAAGCCGGGACGGAGCGACTCAGGGTCCGGCTCCCGCAGCTCGTCTGCCTCCCCTCGGGGGACGCGGAGCTCACCGTAGAGGTGGGCGGTGACGCGAGCCCCCCCTTCGCCGTCTCCTTCGAGGCGGGCTCCGAGGCGTCGCTCGCCCCGGGGGACTTCCTCCGGATTCCGGCGTCCGAGGGGGCCTGCCTGCGGCTTCCCGCCGGGAGTGGCGCCAGCGCGTACCTCGTGGGAATCCAGTCCGTTTCGAACGTGGCGACCACGGTGACGCCCGTGGCCGTCCGCGGGAAGGCGGCGGGTGCACCCATCGCCGTATCCGATCCGGAGCCGGTCCCTGCGCGGGTGATCCACGGTCTTCCCTTCGGCCAGGTGGCCGTGGAACGGATCGAGCGGTCCCGCTTCCGGGATCGGACCCTCCTCCTCGAGCGCCACCACGCCGCCGAGCACCGGCTCCGCGAGGACGAGGACCGGTTCCTTGCGAACCGACTCGCCGGAGGCGGGCAGGCAGCGGCCCTCCATGCCCTCGCCACCGGGGGTCCGGCCGCCGTCCCGGCGACCGTTCAGCCCGGCGACACCGTCCAGGTCAACGTGCCGGACCGACGCCCGGGTCAGAATTCCTGCAACGACGCCATTCCCATTACCACGATCGTGCGATGGAACGGGTCGGGCTCGATCTGGCTCGAGGACGTGGCGAACCCCGGTGGGGGGCTCTCCCCGTCGGATTACCAGCAGCTCGGCTCCCAGCTCGACAACCGCATCCTCCCGGTTCTCTCCGACCACTTCGGCGAACCCACCGACATCGACGGGAACGGCCGCGTGGTCATCGTGATCACGCAGGAGGTGAACCGGCTGGGCGGGATCCTCGGCTTCGTCGCCTCGGCCGACCTCTTCCCGGCCACCGGTCCCAACTCCTGCCCCGCGTCGAACGAGGGGGAATTCTACTACTCGGTGACCCCGGACCCGAACGGGGTCATCGAGTCGCCCCCGGACCGCCAGTCGGTGCAGCTCACGGTCCCGGAGTTCCGCTCGCTGACGCCCCAGCTCGCCGCCCACGAGGTGACCCACATCATCCAGATCGGCCGCCGGCTCTTCACCCCCGGCGCCCAGTCCTTCCCGGCGATCTGGGAGCTCGAGGGAGGCGCAACCCTCGCCGAGGAAATCGTCGGCCTCTCCGAACTGGGTCTCTCCCTGCGGGGGAACCACGGGTTCCAGGTGGCCTGGAACCCCGACGAGGTCGAGCCCACGACCTGGTTCCGGAACCGCTTCATCGACCTGGCGCTCTATTACGGGTTCCAGACGCCCGAGACCCGTGCCTCGGGCGCGCCGGGAGCCTGCGGATGGCTCGGCCTCGACTCGCCGTCCCAGACCATCAGCGGACCCTGCAACTACACCCGGCTCCCCTATGGCGTGGCCTGGTCGTTCCTGCGCTGGCTGATGGATCACCGCGGTTCCGCCTTCGGAGGCGACCAGGCGCTGAACCGCCAGCTTGTCGAGGCCACGATCGCCGGGTTCCCGGCCTTCGAGCAGGTGCTGGGGGAGCCGGTGCCACCCCTCCTTGCCCGCTGGGCCGCATCCCTCTACACCGACGGGCGTCTTCCCGTCGGCGCGAGCCCCGAGCTGTCCTTCCCGACCTGGAACCTCCGGAACATCGAGAACGCCCTCGTCGCCACGGCACAGCTCCAGCCGCAGCCAAGGGGCTTCACGAACTTCACCGGCACCCAGGAGGTCGCCGCCGGGTCCTCTCACTACATGCGTCTGAGCGGCCCGACGCGCCCGGGCCACGCACTCCGGGTACGCACCACGGCGGGAGAGAACCTCCCACCCCACATGCAGCTCTGGGTCGTGCGGCTCCAGTGACCAGGGACGTGCTGATGCTCCTGGCATTCGTGGCCGTCTCGTGGAGCGCGTCGATTCCGGGGGCCTTCTTCCGTCCCGGGGACTGGTACTACCGGGGCATCCGGCGACCCTCCTGGAACCCGCCCTCCTGGGTCTTCGCCCCAGCCTGGGCAACGCTCTTCACGCTGATGGGCGTGGCCGCCTGGCTCGTGTGGCGCGCGGGAGGCTGGTCGGGGGCCTCGGGGCTGGCCCTCGCGATCTTCCTCCTCCACCTTCCCGTCAACGCGGCCTGGTCCTGGTTCTTCTTCGGGCTCCGCCGACCGGACTGGGCGGCGGTCGAGGTCGCCCTGCTCTGGCTCTCGGTGCTCGCCACCGCGGTCCTCTTCTGGCGAGTCGATCCTCTCGCAGGGGGCCTCCTGATTCCCTACCTGCTCTGGGTCTCGTTCGCGGCCACCCTGAACGTGACCATCTGGAGACTGAATGCCG
>JBJHBX010000546.1:0-2516 GCA_050485725.1 Gemmatimonadales bacterium
CGTTTCACCCCTTCGCATCGGACTCCGCATGTCGCTTCGTCCCGTCCTGCTCCTCGGCGCCCTCGCGACCACCCTCCTCGCCTCCTGCGCTTCGCCCGGACCGGTGTACGAGGTGCCGGATCCGGCCCCGGCACCCGCTGCGGCTCCGGCCGATGCGCCCGCGGCCGATGCGCCACCCCGCACCGCGCTCCCGGCACCGACCCCCCGGGCCGGCGCCACCCGCTCCGAGATCTCGGCCGAGGACCTCCGCCTCCGCATCGGGCTCCTGGCGCACGATTCCATGCGGGGCCGCGAGACGGGCACGCGCGAGAAGGAACTGGCCGGCGACTACCTGGCGGCCGAGGCAGAGCGCCTGGGCCTCGTTCCGGGTGGCGACAACGGCACCTTCTTCCAGGCGGTCCCCCTGGAGCGGCGCATTACCCGGGTGGCGCTGGAGCTCCAGACGGCCTCGAACGGCGCCCCGAACGGCGCCCCGGCGGCGACCCTCTCGAACGACGGCCTCCTGCTCGTGTCGGGGCTGGGCGGGCTCCCGCACACGTCGCGTAGCGGGGGTGAAGGCCCCCTCGTCTTCGGTGGGCACCTCTTCGACCCGGGAGTTCCCGCAGGCAGCCTGACCTTCCAGGACCTGTCGGGCGCGGCGGTCATCGTCCGCATGGACCCGGCGCCCGGCGTCGAGGGCGACCCGACCTCGATTCCGCCGCGCATGGAGCTCGCCGTGCTCTTCGGGCCGCAGAGCCCTGCATCGGCCGTGATTCTCGTGGCCGAGGGCGACCTGGAGGACTTCTGGGACTACGCCCTCGACACGTCGGCGAAGGGAGCCGTCTCGCTCCGTGGCGGTGAGCCGCCCTCCGACACACCCCCCTTCTTCCTCGTGTCGCCCGAGGGGCTCGAGCGGATCCTGGGCGCCCCTGCCGCCGAAGCCCGCGAGCCCCGCACCGGGCTCGGCACCCTCGCCTTCACCCTCGATGCCACCGTCGAGCCCTTCGACGACCGGAACGTCATCGCGATCTACCCCGGCGCCGACCCGGAGCGCGCGGACGAGTACATGACGCTCGGGGCCCACTACGACCACGTGGGCGTGGGCACCCCGGTCGAGGGCGACTCGATCTTCAACGGCGCCGACGACAACGCCTCGGGGACCGCGGCGATCCTCGAGGTGGCGGAGTTCCTGGCGCACCTCCCCGAGGGTGAGCGCCCGGCCCGGTCGGTCCTCTTCATCTGGCACGCCGCCGAGGAGTCGGGGCTCCTGGGCTCGGAACACTTCACCGACAACCCCACGGTGCCCCGCGACGCGATGGTCGCCCACATCAACATGGACATGGTCGGCCGGAACCACCCCGACTCGCTCTACCTGGTGGGGACCCGCAGGCTCTCGACCGAGTACGGCGACTGGGTCGAGGCCGCAAACGCCGCCCTCGCCGCCCCCTTCGTGCTCGACTACGAGTACGACGCCCCCGGCCACCCCGAGCAGCTCTACTGCCGCTCGGACCACTGGAACTTCGCCCGCTGGGGGATCCCGGTGGCCAAGATCGGCTCGGGGCTCCACGACGACTACCACAAGCCGTCGGACACCCCGGAGCTCATCGAGTACGAGAAGGTCCAGCGGGTCGCGAAGTTCGCCGCCGAGCTCACGCTCCGGGTCGCGAACGCCCCCGCCGCGCCACGCATCGACGGTCCCGTGCCCGATCCGAACGCGCCCTGCCAGGGGTAGGGCAAGCGAGACCGCTCGAGCGCGCGGGTCCGAGAGTCAGGACTTGCGCTTCATTCGTACGTTCTCGAGCCCCTCGAAATCGGCGTCCTGGGTCCAGAACACCGCCTCCCGTGCTCGGGCGACCGCGAGCATGATGCTGTCGGCAAGCGCCAGTTTCGTCGTGACACTGAGTTCCGCAGCGTCCAGCGCCAGGCGGTCATCCAGCTCCACGACCGTGCCCTGGCGCATCGCTGCGATGACGTTCAGGGCGTCGTCCCTGCCCAGGTGACGCAGCAGGTGTCGGTAGACCTCGAACAGGCTCAGCGCAGGAACGAGAAGCCTCTCCACGTCCTCGATGGGCTCGCGGAAGAAGCCGGCGTTCGGGCCTCCAGACAGGTACTCGATCCACCCGCTCGAGTCGACGACGTTCACACGCGATCCGGCTCGCGCTCGAGTGGAGGCAGGTCCGGGAACCTCCCGCGGAACGACTGGATCGGCTCAACCGGAACGAGCTCGACCCGGTTGCCCACCGCGAACGCCTCCACCTTCTGACCAGGGCGGATCCCCAGCTTCTCGCGCACTTCCCTGGGGATGACGATCTGGTACTTGGGTGACACAGTCACGACGGGCATGTGACGACTCCTTCATCGATGAGGCAACCGTAATACTCCATGCTCCCGCAGGAGATCCGTCAACGAAACCGGCGAAGACCATGAGGTCGGCGAGGCGCTTCGCCGCAAATGGGTCCTCGGCGTCGCCGGGTAGCCTGGACCGAGCGCGCAGTTCCGGCGCATCCCCCGCCTCCCCGAACATCGTCCTCCCGGTC
>JBJHBX010000547.1:0-2501 GCA_050485725.1 Gemmatimonadales bacterium
CCCACCCCCCGCCAGCGGATCCCCCGCTCCTCTCCCCTGGCGCCTTCGGGGGGAATCGCATGCGCCGCCGCGGCCGTGGCCTTCGTGGTGGCAGGATGCGGCGACGGGCAGCCCGGTGAGCGGGCTCTCAGGGGAATGCCGGCCTTTTGCCAGGAGGTTCTCCCCGCCGTCGACGCGTGGGTGGAAGGCTTCGAGCAGCCCTCCGGGGAGCGTTTCGGAGGTACCGCGGTGGTCGGGGGGATCGGGGAGCTGGCCGACGGCATGAACGGCCTCGTCTCGTCGGACTACGCCGCGAACCAGCACCAGGTCTTCGTGAACCTGATGACGCTGGTGCGCTTCGACGGGAACCTGGAGCCCGTTCCCTACCTGGCCGACTCCTGGTCCTTCAGCGACGACGGCACCGAGCTGACCTTCCGGCTCCGCGACGGAGTCCACTGGCACGACGGAGTTCCCACGACGGCCCGCGACGTGGCCTTCACCTACCGCCGTGCGGTGGATCCGGCAACGGCGTTCCCCAACGCTGCCTTCTGGACGAACTACGACCGTTCGGAGGCGGGCGTGCGCGTCGTGGACGACCACACCGTCGTCTTCCGGCTGACGCCCCACGCCGAACCCCTCGATCCGTGGCGGTCCATGCCGATCCTTCCCGAGCACCTCCTGGGCGACGTGCCTCCGGAGGAGCTCCGCCAGCACCCCTACGGCACCCGCTGTCCGGTGGGGAATGGACCCTTCGTCTTCGCGGAGCACCGCCCCGACGAATCGTGGACCTTCGTCCGGAACCCGGGCTTCCCGGAGTTCCTGGGTGGCCCGCCCTACCTCGACCGGTACGTGTACCGGGTGGTTCCCGAGCAGACGACGCTCCTGACCGAACTCCTGACCGAGAACGTGGACTACTACGTGGCGCCGGGCCCCGACCAGGCACCGCAGATCCAGGGATCGGAGCACCTCGAGCTGCGCGACTTCCTCTTCCGGCAGTACGTCTTCGTGGGGTGGAACTCCCGGCGGCCCCAGCTCTCCGACCCGCGGGTTCGCCGGGCGCTCACGGTGGGGACCGACCGGGACCGGATGATCGAGGCGCTGCTCCGGGGCTACGGCCATGTGGCGAACTCGGGCGTGCCCCCCTTCCACTTCGCGTACCACCCCGGCATCGGTGATTCGCTCCGTCACGATCCCGCCGAGGCCCGGCGTCTGCTGGACGAGGCCGGGTGGTCCGAGGTCGGGGCCGACGGCGTCCGGCGGAACGCCGAGGGCGATCGCCTGGAAATCTCCATCAAGTACAACCAGGGGAACCAGCAGCGGCAGGACGTGGCCGAGATCATGCAGGCCCAGCTGCGCGAGATCGGCGTCGCGGTGCGGCCGCAGGTCGTGGAGTGGGCCGCCCTCCTGAACCAGATCAACACGCCGGATCTCCGGGACTTCGACGGTGTGGTGATGGGGTGGGTGACCGAGTTCAAGGTCGACGACCACGACCTCTTCCATTCCTCCAAGGTCGACACGCCCTATGCCTGGTCCGGAACCCGGAACCCGGCCCTCGACGTTCTCCTCGACACGCTGCAGCGGATCGCCGATCGCGACGAGGCGCTCCCCCTCTGGCGGGAGTACCAGTACGAGGTCCTGAGGGAGCAGCCCTACACCTTCCTCTACTACCCCAGGAGGCTCGCGGGGCTGAACCGGCGGCTCAGGAACGTGGAGCTCGACGTCCGGGGGGAATGGGTCAACGTCGACCGGTGGTGGATCCCGGCCGAGGAGCGGGGGCGCCGCTAGCGCCGCGGCGGACCTCCCGCAGCCGCCTCGTTCCGGATGGGCCGATTCCTCCTTCGCCGACTCGCGGGCGCGGTCCCCCTCGTGCTCGGGATCGCGACGATCGTCTTCTTCGTGCTGAACCTGGCGCCAGGAGATCCGGCGTCGATCTACACCTCGCCTACCGTGTCGCCCGACGCCCTCGAGCAGATGCGCCGGAACATGGGGCTCGACCAGCCGGTCCACGTCCGCTACGTACGGTGGATGGGCTCGATGCTGCAGGGCGACTTCGGGGTTTCCTTCGCCCGGAACCAGCCGGTCCGTGACGTGATCCGCCAGATCCTTCCCAACACGCTGGTGCTCTCGTTCGTGGCCATCACCCTCGCCTTCAGCGTCGGGATCCTGATCGGGGTGCTCCAGGCGGTGCGGCAGAACACGGCCACCGACGGTGCCCTCAGCGTGGTGTCGCTCTTCTTCTACTCGATGCCTTCCTTCTGGCTCGCGCTGATGCTGATCCTCGTGTTCAGCCTCGGGGCGCGGAACCTGTGGGGCTGGCCGATCTGGTTCCCCGCCTCGGGGATGACCTCCATCGAGTACGCCTTCCTCTCGCCCGCGGACCGGTTCAGGGACCGGGTCATGCACCTGGTGCTCCCGGCCTCGTCGCTGGCGCTGGTGCTCGCTGCGGGGATCGCGCGCTACACGCGGGGGAGCATGCTCGAGGTGGTGCGGCAGGACTTCGTGCGGACCGCCCGCGCGAAGGG